>JAERSX010000641.1 GCA_016845285.1 Deltaproteobacteria bacterium
ATTCGGGCGAAGTCGCGGCGGTGGATGGGGGCGTAGCGCGAGCTCTTGAGCACCCGGTTGGGCGCACCGCCGTCGGGGGGCAGGACGTGTCCCTCGAGGACTTCGTCGTGGTAGCAGCTCACGCGGAACATGGACCACGGGAGGTCGCGGAGCACCCGGACCTCGCGGTCCACCCGGAAGGCGGCGCGGTTGATCTCGTGAGGCGACCAGCGGAAGGCGCCCACCGCGGAGAGGTGCACCACCTGAGGCACGCCGGCCTCGGTGGCCGCTCGGAGCACGTTTGCGGCACAGTCCTTGGAGTACTGCGGAGCGCCGTGGCCGGCGGTACGGGGCTCCAGCGCGATGATGACCGTGGAGGCGTCTTCCAGGACGTAGGGCAAGGCGTCCGGGTGATCGGCGTTGCCGTAGCAGATGGCGTTGACGTCGATGACGCCGGACAGCTGTAGGGTGTCGCGGTCGTCGCGCACCACCGGGCGAACGGCAAGCCCGCGGGCGACTGCTTCTTTGACGATCTCAATTCCGGTGCGGCCGTTTGCGCCGAAGACCACGAGCATGAAGGCTCCGAGTGGCGTGGTGGAGGAGACTAGCACACCACACGGTCTGGAACGGCGACCTCTGGGTTCATCCTGCCTTGGACGGGGAGAGGAGCCGGATAGGATGAGCAAGAAGTCTGCGGAACCCAATGAATGTGCCCCCTCACTCAGCCCCTCAGGTGACTCCGGTCACCCGCTCGTTGCGCATCGCAGTGGTCAGCCTGTACGCCCTCGAGAACAACGGCGTGCGCCACGTTGCCTCGGGTCTGCGTCAGGTCGGCTTTCCCGTCACCGAGATCTACTTCAAGGACTGGGTCAACAACAACTTCCCGTGGCCCACCGAGCTCGAGGTACAGAACCTCATCCAGCTCCTGCGCGACAAGAACATCGAGTTCCTCGGCTTCAGCGTGCGGGCGAGTGCCTTCCACCGCATCGCGAAGTTCCTCACCGAGCGCGTGCGGCACGCCCTGGGCCTGCCCATCTTGTGGGGCGGCATGCACCCCACCTTCCTGCCCGAGGAGTGCATCCAGATCGCCGACTACATCAGCGTGGGAGAGGTGGACGAGGCGGTGACGGAATTCTTCGTCCGACTCGACGAGGGGCGCAGCGTCCGCGATGCGCCGAGCTTTTGGATCCGCGACGGCGACACGGTCCACCGCAACGACCTCGCCCCGCTCGTCGACCTCGACACCATCCCCTTCCGCGACTTCCACACCCAGGACGACAAGTGGCACGTGGAGGGCAAGAAGGTGAAGCAGGGCGATCCCTTCATCACCAACCCCGAGTACACGCTGCTGGCCAGCCGCGGCTGCCCCTACTGGACCTGCACCTTCTGCTCGAACACGCTGACCAAGCCCCTCTACGAGGGCCTGGGCAAGTCCTTCCGCATTCGCTCCGTCGAGAACCTCGTGTCCGAGATGGAGTACGCCATGCAGCTCTGTCAGGACATCAAGATCGTCCGCTTCGACGACGAGGTCTTCCCGCTCAAGAAGAAGTGGATCAAGGAGTTCAAGGAGAAGTGGCCTGCCCGCGTGGGCCTGCCCTTCGAGATCCTGGTCGACCCACGCGGTGTGAAGGAGGAGCAGCTCGCCGATCTCAAGGAGGCCGGTCTTCGCGCGGTCTGCATGGGCATCCAGGCCAACGATCGCGTCAACCAAGAGTTCTACCACCGCAACACGACCAACCAGCAGATCATCGACGCCCAGACCGTCTTCAAGAACGTGGGCATCCGCGGCAACCTGCAGATCATCTGGGACGACCCGTACAGCACCGAGGAAGACAAGGACCAGCTCTTCCACATGCTGATGGATCTGCCGCGTCCCTTCGAGCTCTACCTCTTCGGCCTGACCATCTACCCGCACACCCACCTGGCTCGGCGGCTGCTCCGCGAGGGCCTGGTGAGCGAGGAGGACATCGAGGGCATCAACACCCACGCCTTCGAGCAGTTCCGCGTCGATCTGAGCTACCCGCGGCCAAAGGCCGACAAGCGCTGGCTGGCGCTCATCGTGCTGCTCAACAAGGGCTTCCTGCCCAAGGAGTTCATCTGGAAGCTCTACCACTCGGAGCGCTTCAAGGAGAACCCCGAGCCGCTGGTGGCCTTCGCCCAGGCGATCAACCTGGTCAAGATGGCGGGGGTCTTCGCGGAGATGACGAAGAACGGTGAGATGACACCCCTGCTCATCAAGCGCTGGGTCAACCCCCGCTCGTTGGTGACGATGTGATCGAGTCGCGGCGGGCCAACGTGAAGCGTCGTGCCCGCATGTGGAAGAACATCGCCACGAGCGCCACCATGCGCCGGGTCGACCCCGAGTGGATCCCCCGTCCCCACGCTGCCCACTGCATCCTCACCTTCAAGTGCAACCTCAAGTGCACGGGCTGCGGTAGCTGGAAGGTGAAGGACCACGACGACCTGTCCGCCGACGAGTGGCGGATGGTCTTCCGGCAGCTTCACAGCCTCGATCTGCTGAAGATCCTGGGCGGCGAGCCCTTCGTGCGGAAGGACATCGTCGAGATCCTGTCGAGCGCCCGAGAGCTGGTCGATCCCTACATCCTCCAGCTCACCACCAACGGCATGCTGAGCAAGCGGGTGGTCGAGGCGCTGGACGCCATCGCCTGGCCCGGCCTGCAGCTGCGCATCAGCGTGGACGGCCTGCCGGGCACCCACGACAAGATGCGCGGCGTGGACGGCAGCCGGAAGATCGTGGAGCGCACGGTGCGCCAGGTGGCCGAGCTACGGCCGAAGTACGGCTTCAAGTTCGGCATCAACTTCGCCGTGACCGACGACAGCGTGGGCGAGCTCGACGACATGCTGCGCTTCGCCGAGGAGGTGGGCGCCGATCTCATCCCCGGCGTCAACGTCGACCCCTTCCTGGTGGGCACGGTGCCGCCGGAGGTGCGGGCGCCCAAGGTCATCATGGTCGATGACAAGGAGCGTGTGCTGACCGCGCTGCAGGACGCCCGCGTGGGCACCCGCAAGCAGCTGCCCCTCGTCGACCACGTGCTCAGCCGCTTCATCACGAAGGACACCTTCGCCAAGCACCTCTACGGCGAGACCCACGCCTTCCACTGCCGCGAGCTGCGCGACCTCCTCTACCTGCTTCCCAACGGGCAGATCGTCCGCTGTGGCCTCGACCATCGGCCCATCGGCAACCTCCGAGAGGTCGGCTTCGACGAGCTGTGGTTCGGGGAGCACATCAAGCCCTTCCGACGGCGCGTCGAGGACTGTCCGGGCTGTCTCCAGGCCAGCGTGCAGATCATGAGCCGGGTCTACGGCGGGTGCCTGCTGTCGTAGCGAGCAGGAGTGCTCAGGCCCGCTGACGCTCGCCATCGTAGCCCTGGATCCGCTCGGCACGCACGGCATCGATTCGGGCCTGCTCGTCGTCGTACTGGGCCTTGTTCCGGGCGATGAGCTCGTCGGGATCGTGGCCTCTGTCCACCAGGGCCCTCCGGATGACGCGCTCCTGGATCTCGAACTTCTCGTCGAGGAACTGCGCCACGCGGTCGGGTGGGTAGGTGGTGTGCCAGTCGAACATGATGTCGAAGGCGTGCTGGAAGCCGATGAGGCAGATGGGCTGGAAGCCCTGGTGGCTGCGGCGCTTTCCCCAGCCGGGCTCGACGCCGCGCTCGCGCAAGAGCTGGCGTTCCTCGTTCTTGCCGATGCCCAGGTCGAGGAGCGGGGCGTTGTAGCGGATGCCGAAGCGCTTGTAGAACTCGACGTTCTTCTGGCGGGTGATGGCCATGCTCATGGCTGCGTACTCGCCCCCCACGCTCGAGCAGATGAGGGTGTTCGAGACGTTGTGCTCGAGGTTGTAGATGATGGTGTGGGTGGCCATGGACTGCTGGCAGCCCAGACAGACCACCCAGTGGCCCCGGTACTTGGCGATGTCCTTGTAGACCTTCTTGGCGCCGAGCTCGTTCCAGGTCTCGGTCAGGTCGATGAGGTGGTGGTAGACGCGCTGGCCCAGGACCCGGATGAGATCCGCGTTGTGCTTGCGCGACCACTCGTTGAAGAGCGCACCGTACTGGTGCTTGTAGGTCAGCAGGTGGACCCCGCCGCGCACCCACTCACCGCACATGATGGCCACGGCCGCGCTGTCCAGGCCGCCCGAGTACAGCACCGAGAAGCTGTTGATCTGCCGGTACTCGTCTTCGGTCAGGGGCATGGGCCCTCCGAGGGGTGGCCGTGCCAGGAGATTAGCCCAACAGGGCCGCGCAGAGCAGGGCGATGACCACGGCGCCTCCGAGGTTCAGGGCCAGGCCCTCCCGTGCCATGCGGTGTACCGGCACCCTGTCGGTGCCGTAGACGATGGCGTTGGGGGCCGTGGCCACCGGCAGCATGAAGGCGCAGCTGGCCGAGAGCGCGGCCGGCACCATCAGCTGCATGGGCTCCAGCCCGGCGGCCAGCGCTGCAGCGGCGAGCACGGGCATGAGCAGGGTGGTGGTGGCGGTGTTGCTGGTGATCTCGGTGAGGAAGGTGACCACCAGACAGACCCCCAGGAGCATGAGCAACAGGGGCCAGGTGGCGATGCCCACGTCGTCGGCAAGCCAGGCGCCCAGCGAGGCGCTGAGCCCGGTGCTCCCGAAGGCCTTGGCGATGGCGATGCCGCCGCCGAAGAGCAGCAGCAGGCCCCAGGGGATGCGGCGCGCGGTGGGCCAGTCCAGCAGCTGTCCACCCTTGCCGTCGGGCACCAGGAAGAGCGCGACCACCGCGCCCAAGGCGATGGTGCTGTCCCCTGCGCCGCTGGCGTCGATCCATCCCCCGCCGCCGCCGACGAGCCCGTCGGGTGAGAGCAGGGTGGACCAGCCGCCGAAGGGGGCCGTGCGGGTGACCCACAGCAGCGCGGTGATGCCGAAGACCACGAGCACACGGCGCTCGGCGGTGGTCCAGGTGCCCACGGCGGGCACGGTCAGCGGCTCGCCGCCTCGCAGCTTTCGCGTCACCCAGAGCCAGGCCAGGGGCACCAGGACCAAGACCACGGGCAGGCCCAGGGCCATCCACTGGGCGAAGCCGATGTCGGTGCCCACGACCTCCTTGTAGACGCCCATGAGGATGACGTTGGGGGGCGTGCCCACGGGTGTGCCCATGCCGCCGATGCTCGCGGACCAGGCAAGGCCCAGGAGCAAGGGCAGGGCCAGCTTGTCGCCGCCCCGGGCCTCGTCTTGTTCGATGACCGCCAGAGCCACTGGCAGGAGCATGAGCGTGGTCGCGGTGTTGGAGATCCACATGCTGGTCAGCGCGCAGGCCAGCATGAAGCCCAGGATGAGTCGGCGTGGCGTGGCCCCCTTCCGGCCGCCCGCGAGGCGCACCATGCCCACCGCCAGGCGCTTGTGGGCCCCCGAGCGGGCCATGGCCTCGCTCATGATGAAGCCACCCAGCAGCAACAGGATGAGGGTGTGGCCATACGCCGTGGCCACCGCCTTGTGGTCCAGCACGCCCACCAAGGGAAAGACGGCGAAGGGCAGCAGCGAGGTCACGGGGATGGGGATGGGCTCGGTCACCCAC
>JAERSX010000642.1 GCA_016845285.1 Deltaproteobacteria bacterium
AAGCTCATGATCGAGGCGATGGCGCCGTCGCTGGTGGACGGATCCTCCTCGTCCCACAGCACCGTGGCGTCCTGGATGTGGTCGCGCAGGACGGGACAGTGGTCGAGGGAGCAGTCCTCCTCGGCAGCGTCCCAGAGGAAGTCGCGCCAGAACCAGCCGTACTCCGGATCCTGGGCGCACTCGAGGCTGCTCGACATGCAGGCTCGGAAGCCGTCGATGTAGAAGGGGTGCTCGTCCTCGATGCGGGGATGGACCACGTACCAGTAGTAGGTGTCCCGATCGATCTCGCGGGTCTCCACCTCGCCGCCCACGGCCACCTGGTAGGCGGTGGTGGTGTACCAGTCGCCGCTCTCCTGGTCGCCCACCTCGACGAGCTCGACGTAGGCGAGGTCGGCATCGCGGGCGTAGATCAGCTCGGCGTTCACCGTGAGCAGCTCGGGGTGAAAGTCGTCGTCCATCAACACCTCGGGAGAGGTGTGGGCGATGGAGAAGGCGAGCTCGTCGATGAGCCAGGGCTCTGAAGCGTCGACGATGACGACGGCCAGGTCGTCCTGCCGGGTGTCGTCGAGCTGCTTGAGGCTGAGGGCGAGCTCCTGCTGCAGCCAGGCGGGGCTCATGTCCACCGCCTCTCGCGCCAGCTCGGTGAGCGGGAAGACTCCGTCGAGCACCGTGAGCGAGGGGGCCAGCGCGCCCGGCTCGACCGCGAGGGTCCCGGAGTCGTCAGGGGTGCAGGCGAGGACGAACGGGAAGAGGAGCAGCGCGCGCAAGGGGTGCCTCCCGGCGGGAATTGCTGCGGCATACTAGCTGATGTGCTCGGCTCTCACGCAAGGTGATCGTCATGCGGTGCGTGTTCTTCTCTCTGTGGACCCTCCTGGGCTGCTCGGCTCCAGAGCCAGGCCCAGGGCCTGCGCTGTCGGATGGTGCCGACGGTGGCTCGGATGGTGCCGCCGATGCTGGCGGCGGTGACGCGGGCGGAAGCGACGAGGGCGCAGGGGATGGCGGCGGTGACGAGGGGGGCGG
Organism: Deltaproteobacteria bacterium; assembly: GCA_016845285.1. Classification (GTDB taxonomy): domain Bacteria; phylum Myxococcota_A; class UBA796; order UBA796; family UBA2385; genus BH17. The sequence goes on from JAERSX010000642.1 coordinate 1,021, forward strand.
TGACGAGGGCGACGGCACCGGCGACAGCGGCGAGGACACGGCCAGCCCGTATGTGGGGGTCTGGCTCGAGCCCCCCCTGGCGCTGCCCGTCTTCGAGGCCACCAACCGCGACGGAAGCGCCCGTGGCCCAGAGCACCTCGTGGGCGATCCAACCATCATCTGGTTCTACCGAGACGCCGGTGCGGCCGGCTGAACGACGGATGGTTGCGGGTACCGCGACCTCTTCGACGACTTCGACGGACTCGGCGTGAACATCGTGGGTGTCGGCTATGCCGAGCCCGAGGTCAACGAGGCCTGGGCCGCCGCGGAGGGCTACGCCTTCGAGCTCTGGACCGACCGCGACCGCGTGCTCGCCGAGTCCTACGGGGCCGTCGCCGACTTCGATCCAGACAGCCCCCTGCGCCATGCCTACCTCCTCGACGCCGAGGGGCAGGCGGTGTTGTTCTACGAGGGGGCCGTCAGCGTGGGGCCGCCCGCCAGCCAGGTCCTGGCGGACTGCCAGCTGCTCTACGGGGAATGACCGAGTCCGGCCCTCAGTCGTCGTAGAGGAACTGGACGGTGCCGATGAGCTGGTCCCGGAGGGTGTACCGCACCAGCAGGGCGCCTCCGCGGCGCTCCCCGGAGTCGGGGTCCACCCGCCACCAGGTCTCGTGGTCCACGCAGTGGGGACCCTGCACGAGCCGGGTGGGCACGTCGGCGCCGAAGCCGCCACCTTCGAACAGCGTTCGGTAGCGCTCGCGCAGGGCGTCGCGGCCCTCGATGGTGCAGTCATCACCCTCGTAGACCCGCACCGCTTCATGGAAGCAGGCCGCGAAGCCGTCCAGATCGGAGCGGTTGTAGGCGACGAGCTGACGAGCGGCGAGGACCTCGATGCCCACGGGCTCGTCGCCAGCACCGCTCATGGCTCGGCCCTCAGCGCCAGACCCACTGCTCGACGTAGAGGTAGACATCGAAGCCCTCGATGTCGACCCAGCCCTCGCCGGTGGTGTAGCCGACGTCGAGGCCCTCTTCCTCGGAGTACCAGAACTCGCCCTCCGCTTCGAGGGTCACCTCGCTGCCGTAGGTCTGGATGATGAGCTCTCCATCGAAGCTGTCTCCGTCGAGCTGGGCATCGGTCAAGACGAAGATCCGGTCGTCCCAGCCCTCCATCCAGGCCTCGGCCTCACCCGTGAAGTCGGGGTCCTCGCCGCTGCCCACCTCTGCTTCGCCGTAGCCCTCGCCGCCGGTCTCCCACCCGTAGTAGTCGACGTAGGCGTAGAGGCCGACCCAGCTCTCCCACTCGCCCATCCACTCGCTGTCCTCGTCGGCATCGCTGTCGGTGTCGGTGTCGGTGTCGGTGTCGGTGTCTGCGTCTGCGTCTGCGTCGGAGTCGGCGTCGGAGTCGGCGTCGGTGTCGGCGTCGGCTTCGCCCTGACCGATGTTGCCCTTGCCGGGTTCGTCGAGGGTCAGGGTGCCAGAGGTGCAGGCGGCCAGGATCACGAAGAGCACGG
>JAERSX010000643.1 GCA_016845285.1 Deltaproteobacteria bacterium
CGGCTTCCTGCATGCCCAGGCTGACCAGCGGGCGGGAGCTGCCGACAGCGGCGCCGACGCCCACGGTCAGGGCGGGCACCGCCAGCAGAGCGCCGAGCCGACGCAGCGGGGAGGCAGGCAGAGCCAGGGCGACGGCGCCACCGAGTCCGATCCCCACGACCAGATCGAGGTAGCCCGGCGTGAGGCCTGCGAGGCCTGCGAGGCCCATCATCAGCGCGACCCAGCCGGCAAAGAGGAGCTGCTTGGTGGGCAGGCTCCGGGCCATGCCCGGCTCCAGGCTCACCCGCGTCAGTGATCGCACCGGCGGGGCACTAGTAGGCGTAGCCACGGGCGGCCTCCTTGGAGCGCTTCACCTGGAAGAGGCCCTCATCCGAAGCCGGGCTGGCGTCTCCGTAGGCGTTTCGCTGCTCTTCCACCTCGTCGGCTTCGCTGACGTAGCCGAGGGCAGCGAGCAGCCCGCTGGCTTCCTCGAGCTTGGCCTGGTTGCTGGCGAGATCGCCCTTCTCCCAGTCGCGGGCGCCGTCGTCCAAGAGCTTTCCAGCGCGGGCCCGTACGGCCTTCTTCTGCACCTTGGGCTTGGCCGAGGCCTGCGCCACCCGGGTGTCCGGCGTGACCGTGGCGTCGACCTCGGCCAGTGCGCCCTGGTGCTCGCCAGACTCTGCGTCGGCGTATGAGAGCTCGACCTCGGCGATGTCCATGTCGCCAAGGGAGGGGGTGTCCACCTGCACCCGGGCCACGATCTTGCGGGTCTCGCCACCGTGTACGTCTCCGATGAACACCCGGTAGCCGTCGCTGGTGCTGTCGTGGTCGTAGCCGTAGACCTCCTGGAGCTTCACGCCAGCGGGCAGGTCGACGTCGACGGAGACCTCGCGCCCAGCCACGGCCGTCATCTGCTTGAGCTCCTCGGCGAACATGTCGCTGAGCAGGCCGGGTCGATCGACGAAGCGGTACTTTCCGCCGCCGGCATCCGACATGGCGGCGAGGAGGTCCTCGTTGTAGTCGAGGCCCAGGCCCAGAGCGCTGACGCTGATGCCGTCGCGTACCTGTGAGCCGGCGGTACGGGCCAGGGTGTCTGGGTCGGTGACCCCAATGTTGGCGATGCCGTCGCTCAGGAGCACCACCCGCTTGACGCCGGCGAGGTCGGGTGCATCGAGCTCGTCGAGGCCTTGTTGCAGGCCGTCGTAGAGGTTGGTCCCGCCGCCGGGTTCGATGCTGCGGATGAGACGGAGGCCTGCATCGGTGATGCCGCCCAGGGGCACTCGAACGTTTGCGCGATCGGAGAAGGTGACCAGCGAGAAGGAGTCCTCGGGGCCCATGAGCCCGGCAAGCTCGGCGGCAGCCGTGCGCGCGTGGTCGATCTTTCCTCGGCCAGCCATGGACCCGGACACGTCCATGACCACGGAGACATGGACAGGACGCCGCACATCGCCGGGAAGCTCTGGGGCGCTCACCTCGATGACCAGGTAGCGGTCGTCACCTGCGCCCTGCAGCAAGGCCCCCTGGTCCAGGTCGGCGGACAGCGTGAGGATGCCTTCGGAGAGGTCCGGCACCTCTGGTGTGGCCGGCATCTCTGGTGAGGCGGGTGTGGGCGGTGGCGTGGAGGGCGCTGTGCCGCTCACGAGCTGGAGCTCGGGGACGACGAGGGCGGCGAGCACTGCTGCTCCCGCCAGACCGGTCATGAGATGCCAACGCTGCACGAATCCCTCCAAAGTGCCTGTTCACCGCGCGCCTCTGTGGGCGGCCTGCCTGGATGGCAGGTGTCGGGACAACGCACTCGGAGGTGGGTTCCTTACAGCTTGTCTCTCACATTCGACAAACCATCCGAAAGACCCTCTCGAGGAGGGCTAGGCGATGGTGATCCCCGCATCCAGGTACACATCCTGGATGAGGTTGAGCAGTCGGATGCCTTCGGCCCGGGGGCGCTGGAAGGCCTTGCGGCCGCTGATGAGGCCCTGGCCACCGGCCCGCTTGTTGATGACCGCCGTGCGGGCTGCCTGGGCGAAGTCGTTTGCTCCGCTGGCGCCGCCGGAGTTGATGAGCCCGGCGCGTCCCATGTAGCAGTTGGCCACCTGGTAGCGGGTCAGATCGATGGGGTGGTCGCTCGAGAGCTCGCTGTAGATCCGCTCGTCGAACTTGCCGTAGCTGCTGCTGCCCATGTTGAGGGCGGCATAGCCGCCGTTGAGGGTGGGCAGCTTCTGCTTGATGATGTCGGCCTGGATGGTGACGCCGAGGTGGTTGGCCTGGCCCGTGAGGTCGGCGGAGGCGTGGTAGTCCTTGCCACCCGTCTTGAAGGCGCCGTTGCGGAGGTAGCACCACAGGATGGTGGCCATGCCCAGCTCGTGGGCCTGGCTGAAGACCTGAGCGATCTCAAGGAGCTGTCGGCGGGAGTTGTCCGAGCCGAAGTAGATGGTGGCGCCCACGGCGGCGCAGCCCATGTTCCAGGCGTCCTCGACCTGCGCGAAGAGCACCTGATCGTAGGAGTTGGGGACCGTCAGCAGCTCGTTGTGGTTGATCTTCAAGATGAAGGGGATCTTGTGGGCGTACTTGCGGGCCACGGCGCCCAGCACGCCGCTGGTGGTGGCCACGGCGTTGCAGCCGCCCTCGATGGCGAGCTGGACGATGTTCTCGGGGTCGAAGTAGTCGGGATTGGGGGCGAAGCTGGCGCCACCGGCATGCTCGATGCCCTGATCGACGGGGAGAATGCTGACGTAGCCGGTGTTGGCCAGTCGCCCGTGTCCGTAGATCTGCTGGAGGCTGCGCAGGGTCGGGATGTTGCGATCCGTGGCGCCGAAGACGCGATCGACGAAGTCCGGACCGGGCAGATGCAGGCGATCACGACCGATCGCAGTGCTTGTGTGGCCGAGCAGGGACTCAGCCTCCGCTCCGAGCAGTTCCTCGATGGCGGGCGTGGCGGACATGCGGGCTCCAGGCACGGGGGGAGGGGGCCCTAACGAGACGTTGACGGCGGCGCGAGGGTCCAGGTGGGACGACCTCAAGGCCGCGGGGTCACGATCCGATCCTCGGGATGTGTTGTGGCTACGGACCGGTGTGTGCCTCCTCTTGGTAGCGGCTTGTGTGCCGCTCGAGACGCCCACCTTTGGCCGCAGCTCCAGCCCCGACGAAGGCCAGTATGACCTGCAGGTCGACCAGCAGGGGCCGCTCTGTGCGATGCCGAAGCTGCTCGATCGAGGCGACCTGCCGCTCGGGCAGGTCGGCGTGTCTTTCGAGGACGGCGGTCGGCTGATGCTCCGAGACGAGGTTGCGGCCCAGACGTGGTCCTGCAGGCATGAACACCGCAGCCTGTTCGGGTGCGATGCCGAGCTCGAGGTGCTGAAGGAGGGCGTGGACGTGCGCCTGCGGCTGAGCTTGAGCCTGGAGGGAACCTTCTCCTCGGCCAAGTCGGCCTCGGCACGGTTCTCCGCCACCCTGTTCTGCGATGGCGGGGGTTGCGCTGAAGAGGCCGAGTCGCTCGGGGTCGACGACTTTCCATGTTCGGTGGAGGCCAGCGTCGTCGCCACCCGGTGGGAACCCGATCTCGGCTACAGCGTGTCCCACAGCGACGCGACGCCCACCGAGGACGAACCCGAGGACGGATCACAGGACACCGGGGACACCGGAGCGCCTTAGACTGCGCGTCGCAGGATCACCCGGGGTGTGGGGCCGACCACCGCTTCGAGCGAGGAGAGCACCCCGCCGCGGAGAGCTGCGCTCCCGACGTCGGCGAAGATCACGGCGCCCGAAGCGAATCCACCCGGCGGCGCCATGTTCAGCCGGTCGAGGCTGTGGGTCGCCTCGCATGATGGGCAGGGCATGGAGAAGGGGCCACCACCCCGCCAAGCTTGCAGGGCGGCACCGAAGCTGCCGGCCACCGGGCCTCCGTCGGTGGGGCACCGCACTCGGAAGCCGCCGAGCTGGGTGGCATAGAGGGTGGGACGGGTCGGTAGGTCCAGCCACAGACGCTTCAGGCCGCCGTCCACCAACCTGGTGCCACCTGGGAGGACGCCGTCAGCTGTCCAGGCCGCATGGAGGAGATCGAAGGCGGCAGCATCTGGGACCCGCTCGATGTGTGCTGGCAACACGAGTAGATCGAGGCGATGGCTGGCGCGGGGCAGGGTCTGCTCAGTCGCTTTGGAGACCCTCGGCCAGGTTGCTACCGAGGGGAAGGAGCTGCTGGACGGCGTCGAAGTTGTCGGGGTCCCAGTGGAGTCGGCAGCGGGCCTCGTAGGCGTCGGACTCACCCACCAGCACCCGGCTCGTGCCCTTGACGATGCGCTGGGGGCGATCGGCCGGGTTGCCACAGACCACGCAGATCGCGAGGTTCTTGGTGACGTACTCGGAGACCGCCATGAGGTGGGGGATGGGCTCGAAGGGCACACCCCGGTAGTCCATGTCGAGGCCGGCCACGATGACGCGGCGACCATCGTTGGCGAGATCTTCGAGCACGGGAATCAGGCTGTTGTCGAAGAACTGGGCTTCGTCCACGGCGATCACCATGGCGTCGCCCACGAGGGCGGGAATCTCGGCCGCCGTCTCGATCTGGAAGGAGCGCAGGGTCTGGCCGGAATGGGAGCCGACGCTGTCGTCGGCGTAGCGGTTGTCGATGCGGGGCTTGAACACGACGACGGACTGCCGCGCGTATTGGGCCCGGCGCACCCGCTTGATGAGTTCCTCGGTCTTGCCGCTGAACATGCAGCCGGTCACGACCTCGATCCATCCGACGTGCTTTGGGAGCAGGTGTGGGTGCATGGGCGCCTGCTAATTGCGCAGGACCCAAGTGTGCAGCCCGTCTGTCGAGGTTGTGGGGTGCAGGCCCAGGCCGGCGAGGTCGCTGAGGAGGCGCTCGGACTGCCCGCCGAGCTCGTCTGGGAGGGCATAGATGGCCACGATGCCGCGGGCTTGGAGGGCGTCGAGATCGGCCTGAACGAGGTCTTCGTGGGTGTGGCCCTTGCGCCGCTCCAGGGGATCGTAGGCGCGCCAGGGGTCCAGCCAGCTGTCGTCGTCGAGGACGCCCACGGCGTTGAAGTCAGGGATCCAGGGCATGGGCTGACCATGCGCGGTCTGGAAATAGAGCAGCTGGCGCGCTCGGCCTCGGGAGCGGTTGACCTCGCCGGGGGGCATGGCGACGGGCCCCGGCAGGACGAGGGTTGGTCCTGGCAGGTCTTCCCAGGCAGCCGGGATCTCCGCCGGTGCTCCGGGGATCAGAGGTTCGATGGGGGACAGCAGCAGACCTTCGATGACGACGAGGGGCGCCAGCCACCATGCCCGCCACGTCTGGGCGGTCAGGGCGACGGCGGCGGCCAGCAGGACGAGCGTGCCTGCGTGCCACCGGTAAGGGAAGCGCACGAACTCGGCGACGGGGAGCTCGTAGATCGGGCCCATGCCGAGCGAGAGTGCGGCGGGCAGGGCTGCGAGCACGAGGTAGCGAGAGCGGCTCCAGAGCGCCGCCGCGCCCACCACCCAGCCGATGTAGGCGGTCAGGGCAAAGGGGTTCAGGCCCTCTGTCAGCCCGGGTCGGGGGACGGTGATCGGGGCACCCATGGCGACGCGAACGGCGTCGTCGAGGGGGGCGGTCCCGGCGAAGGCGCTGGTGAAGGTCAGCAGGAAGGGTGCGGCCAGGGCGAATCCCGCGATGGCGGCGAGAGCGGAGGCATGGCGCAGCGTGCACAGGCCGACGATCAGGCAGGCCACCATGCCGAGGTACCAGCTGCTGATCAGTGTCAGCCCGAAGGTGAGCGCGATCGCGACGGGCTTCCGCCGCCCCAGGGCCCACACGAGCAGCGCCAGGGTCCACCCATCGGTGCCCTCCACGATGCCCTCGACCGCATACCCATGGAAGAACGGCGCGCAGCCATAGACGGCGGCTGCCGCGAGGGCGCCGGGGCCGGTGAATCCCCACGCTCGCGCGGCGAACCACGCGGTCAGCACCGTGGCCAGCCGGGCGCCGAGCACCAACAGGTTCCATGTCAGCGGCAGGGAGAGCACCTCGAGCAGCGGCCAGGCCAGCCAGCCCTTGAGCGGACTGCTGTAGGCGTAGCCCATGCCGCTCGGGTGGCCGAGAAGGGCGGTGGACGCGGGAAGACCGGGCTGATCCCCAGCGAATGCCCACAGGCCCCAGACCGACGGGTAGAGGTCGGTGTGGGGCTGTCCGAGGAGCTGGCCTTCGAGGATGGTGGGCAGAGCCGGGCCCAGCGCCCACACGAGAGCGAGCACAAGCACGGGCCACCATGGGTCCGCTCGACGATCGGTGGGGGAGGCCACGGCCGCCTAGAAGAAGCTGGTCTCCTTCAGCAGCTCACACTCTTCGGTCGAGAACGCCCCCTTGATGTTCGTGCGGGCCTTGATCTCGGCTGGTGCGTCGTCGTCGTTGGAGTAGGAGCCGCCGAACGTGGTCAGGCGCTCGTCGATGGTCAGGGCGTGGCCGTCACCGTCTTCGGCGATGCTGATGATGCCGTCCGAGGCGGTGCCGTTGTAGATGGAGCCGTCGTAGTAGTAGCCAGGCTGGCCGCCCTCCGACTCGTACTCCCAGGCAGACCCCTCGAAGGCGCAGGTGATGCTGAACAACGCGTCCAGGTCTTCGAGGCTCAGCGTGGCATCCCCCGAGTCTTCCCAGGACAGGATGCTGTTGCAGTAGCCGTCGCTGTACAGATCCGAGGGATCGAAAGGATCGGCGGGATCGGGGTGGTTTGGGTTGTAGTCGAGGTGCAGGGCCACCGACTCGCAGTCGGCGTCGCTGCTGGCCGAGACGTAGACGACGGTCTTGGCACCGTTGCTGTAGCTGAAGGCCTTGCCCTTCCGGGCCTCGCCCTCGTGTTCGTAGTCGTACATGACCTCGACGGAGCCGCGGAGCGGGTCGGCATCGGCGTCGGCGTCCGTGTCGGAGTCCGTGTCGGAGTCCGTGTCGGAGTCGGTGTCGGTGTCGGAGTCCGCGTCGCTGTCGGAGTCGGTGTCGCTGTCGGAGTCCGCGTCGGTGTCGGCGTCGGCTTCCGCGCTTCCGGTGTCGTCCTTGTCGCCACAGGCGGACAGCGGGAGCAGGCAACAGGTCATGAAGAAGAGGGCTCGGGTGCTCATGCAACCTCCATCGGGCCGAAGGATACTCTCAGCCATGGGCGTTTTCAGGTCTGGAGGAACACTGACAAGGGATTGACCCCCCAGGAGCCGCTGGCGTCGCCTCAGGCGTCGCTTCAGGTGTCGCTCAAGTCGACCTCGGCTCGACGTGTGGAGGAGCACCGGGCGGCTCGCTGGGGAACTGGGCCCGGGCCTCTCGGAGCGATGACAGCGACAAGCCTTCGCGCCAGATGGCGAGGAGGCCGACAGCGGTCACGGGCACGAAGCTCACGGCCCAGAAGATGAGTGCGAAGCCCTGGCCGGCAGCGAGGGGCTGACCCCAGAGCATCATGGTCTTGAGGATGACGGCGTGGAAGACGCCGATGAAGCCCGGGGCTTGGGGCACCACGACCGCCAAGGCGATGGCGACCGCGACGAAACAGGCCGCGCCGAAGGGCAGGTCCATGTCGAAGGCCTTGAAGAGCATGAAGATGGCGAGGGCACCGTTGGCCCACATCCAGATGCTGAGCAGGCCGGCCTGCCACAGACCTCGCGCATCGCGGGCGTTGCCGAGGCCCGCCACGAAGCCATCGAAGAGGCTCAGGAAGGGGCGGCCCACCGGGGCGGGCGCGAGCCCGACGATGCGCTCGAAGATGCCCCTGGCCGCGACCTTCCGCGTGGCGAGGAAGAAGAAGATGCTCATGGCCACGATGGCGGCGGCGCCAGCGAGGCCTCCATACAGCTTGAGGCGGGTGACCAGCTCGCCCTCAGCGCTGCCCTCGGCGGGCAACACCACCACCATGAGCAGCAGGATGGTCACCAGACCGAAGAGGTCGTAGACACGCTCCATCACCGACGTGGCGACGACGGCGACGATGGGGTGTCCGGTCCGCCGGGCAGCGACCACGGGCTTGGCCACCTCGCCCAGGCGTGCAGGAAGGACGGTGTTCACCGCCGCACCGATGACCTGGGCTGCCCAGAGGTCGATCACGCGGGCGTTGCGGCCCAGCGGCCGCAGGAGCACCTTCCATCGCAGTGCCCGAATGGCGAACTCACCGAGGAGCAAGCCCGCTGCGAGAGCCACCCAGCCCACCCGAACGCTCGCCAGCTCATCGCCCAGCAGCTGCCAGTCGACGCCCCACAGGAACCACGCGATCGCGGCGATGCTGAGTGCGATCGCCACCGCGAACCACAGGATCTTGCCGCGCACGAGACTCCTGGAAGGGGACTGGGGCCCGGAGCTTAGCCGAGCAGGACGGGGCCGACCACGACAGCAAGAACACGCCCACCAAGTGCCTGCGCGTGGGCGCCCAACCCGCTACGGTGTGCCGCCCCGCGAAGAGGACCTCATGCAGCTGGACCCCGATCTCCGCTACGACGTCGCCGGCCTCGGCAATGCCCTCGTAGACGCCCTTGTGCGTACCGATGACACCGAGCTCCTGGCGCGCTGGGGCTACACACGCGGGCACATGACCCCCGTCGACCACGAGGCATGGGAGGCCGTCTACGCCGACGTGCGCGGCCAAGGCGTCGAGATCGCCAGCGGCGGATCCTGTGCGAACACCATCGCGTCCCTCGGCCTGCTCGGGGCCGCGAGCATCTACTGTGGCCAGGTGGGCCGGGACTCCTACGGGGAGCTCTACGCCGAGCGCATCGAAGAGGCATGCGGGGCCCATGCCCTGACCTGGACCGACGACTCGTCGACGGGCAAGTGCCTGAGCATCGTGTCCACCCGGGATGCAGAGCGCACCATGCTCACCGACCTCGGTGCAGCGGTCACCATGCAGAGCATCGAGCCTTTCGATCCCTACATCCGCGACAGTCGGATCCTCCATCTCACCGGCTACCTGCTCCTCGGCGAGCCCATGAAGAGCCGGGCCATGGAGTCCATCGCCATCGCCAACCAGATGGAGCTGCCCATCAGCCTCGATGTCGCCGACCCCTTCGTCGTCGGTGCCACCAAGGAAGACATGTGGCACCTGATCGAGGAGTTCTGCGACATCGTCTTCCTCAACGAGGAGGAAGCACATGCACTCACGGGCATGCCGGCGGCCGAAGCGGTGGAGCGGCTCATCGAGGACGTGGACGTGGTGGTCGTGAAGCTGGGCTCCAAGGGCTCCCTGCTGGCGCGAGGCGACGAGCGGGTGCGCGTGGGAGTGCACTCGGTAGAGGCCGTGGACACGACCGGTGCTGGCGATGCATACGCAGCTGGCTTCCTCTTTGGCCTCACCCGAGGCTGGCCCCTCAAGAACTGCGGCGAGCTCGGCGCAGAGGTGGCGGCCTTGACCGTGTCGCAGCTCGGTGCAGTCTTCCGTGATCGCGCCCGGCTCGCCGAGGCCGTCCGCCGCTCGGCTCCCTGAGGTGAACCTCCCTGTCGAGGTGGTGGAGGCGGTGAGCGAGGGGCGCTGTGTGCTCTTCGTGGGCAGTCGCCTGAGCGGCGAAGCGGCCGAGGCTGCGGGCCGGAGCTACCCGGACAATCGGGCGCTGGCCAAGGACCTCGGCTGGAAGCGCCCCAAGCGTCTTCCCGGGACCATGCCGGGGAGCCGGCGCAACCAGAAGACCATCCTGCCGTCGGTGGCCCAGGCCGCCGAGACCTGGCGCGCCACGCATGGCCATACCGCGCTCCAGGCCCGCCTGCGCCTGAGCGTGGGTGTCGACGGGGTGGCGCCCACCGAGGCCCACGAGCTCGCGCTCCGACGCTTCCCGCTCATCTTCACGACGAACTGGGACGACATGGTGGAACGGGCCGCCGCCGCCCACGGGCTCGAGCTCGAGGTGAGGGGTCGTGAAGATCTGGTCCCCGCCGACATCGATCCCGCCGCCCCGGTGCTGTACCGGATGCGGGGTGGTTTCGATGACCCTGCCGGCATCGTGGTCGCTCCCTCGGACTACCAGGCCCGCGCGTTGAGCGATGACACCCGCAAGATCCTGCGCAAGCTCATCCGAAAGAAGGTGGTCTTCTTCGTGGGCTACCGGCCCGACGAAGAGGAGTTCGAGCTGCTCTGGGCGGAGCTGTCAGCCTGCTACGGGGGGGAGCTGCCACGCTGCCACCTGGCCGTGGCCCAGGGAAAGGTGGACGACTACCTCTGGCAGAAGTGGGTATGGCGTGGCTTGCTGCTGTTCACCGCCGACCCGCACGAGGCGCTCCAGACGCTGGAGAAGCGCATCGCTGAGTCGAAGGGTGAGCCAGGAGCCTCGGGGTCATGAGCCGCTGGGTGCGTCTCCGAGGGCCCACCGGAGCAGTCCGTCTCGGGCGGCTCTTGGACGAGACTCGTGTGCAGCTCGTTCGGGGTGATCTCTTCGGGCTCACCGAAGATGTGGGAGAGCCGGAGCTCCTCTCCTCGTGGACCTTGCTCGCGCCACTGCGCCCGTCGAAGGTGGTGGGTGTCGCCTCGAACTACCGTGACCATGCCGCGGAGATGGGCAAGCCCGTGCCTGCGAGCCCACGGATCTTCCTCATGCCCGGGACCGCGGTGATCGGCCCCGACGACGCCATCCGCATTCCACCGGACACGCAGCGGGTCGATCACGAGGCCGAGCTGGGAGTGGTCATCGGGCGCACCATGCGCCGCGTACCTGCGGAGAAGACCCTGGCCCACGTCCTCGGCTACACCGTGGTCAACGACGTCACCGCACGGGACTTCCAGAGGTCAGACGGCATCTTCGGGCGGGCCAAGGGCTTCGATACCTTCTGCCCAATCGGCCCCTGCATCGCCACCGAGCTTGATCCGAGTTCGGTGTCCGTACAAGCGTGGGTGGACGGAGAGCTGCGTCAGGATGGCACCACCGCCGACATGGTCTTCGACGTCCCCACCCTGTTGGAGTGGATCAGCCACGTGATGACCCTCCTTCCAGGCGACGTGGTGGCGACGGGGACACCTGCGGGTGTGGGGCCGGTGCGTGCGGGGCAGCGGGTGCGCGTGTCGGTCGAGGGCATCGGAGCGCTCGAGAACCCAGTGGTCGATCGGTCCGACCGTGCCGTGGAGAGACCAACGGAGGTGGGGGGTGCCGGCGATCGCTGAGGTCAGCCTTGCCCTGGGCATTCCCCTGCTGGCGCTGGCCTTGGTGGTCTGGCACCGACACTGGCGCGGTCGAGTGGCAGTGGCCCTCGCGCTGGTGGCTCTGGGCATGGCCGCTGCCTTCCAGGTGGCATCCCCCCTCGAGCTGCTGTCGCTGCCGGGCTGGACCGGTCTCGACAGCGGGGTGGCTTGGCTCGGGAGCTGGGCCTTGTTCTCTGCTGGCGCGGCACTCGCTGTCCGCCGACTCCCGGGAGGGCCGCCAGCGGTGGTCGCTGTGGCCCTGGGCGCCTGCATGGGCGAGCTCGCGGCGGCGCTGGTGTTGGGTCGTCATGCGCGTGACGGCGCGGCCGCGGCACGTCTGGCCCTCACGGCCGCGGCGGGGGCACTCATCGGCCGGGTGGGCGACCCCGTGCTCGGCCTGAACACCGATGCCACGCTCCTGAGCTGGGCTCCGCTGTGGCTCGCCGTGGCGATCGGGGTGGCGGTGGCCCGTCCGCGTGCCGCGGACCTCGCCTCCCGAGGGGAGGGGAGCCTGGCACCCCTCGGCGTCTGCCTGCTCGCGGCGGTCGGTGCCACGGTGGTCCCGTCTTGGGGGCCTGTGATCCTCGGAGTGGTCGGGTTGATGCTCGTCGCTCTCGGGGCTCGTCGGCCTGGCAGAGTGCCGGCCTTGGAGCTGGTGCTCTGGGTGGGCGCCAGCGTGATGTTGGCGATCCTGGCCACTGCGGCTGGGTTGCCGGAGGTGACGGCTTGGGGTCTCGAGGAGGTCCAAGAGCTCCCTGGAGTTCTGGCTGGGCCGCTCCTTGGCGGGCTGGCTCTGGTGTTCGCGACCCTGGTGGACGGGGCGGCAGCCGCCCTCTTCCTCGATGCCACCTTTGCGCGAGCGCTGGAGCTCCGGCTCCCTGGCGGGGTGCAGTTCGCAGCCCTGGGTGCGGCCGTGGGAGGCCTCGGTCCGCTCGTCATGGCAGGTGGATTGCGTGCCGGCTGGTGGCGGTGGCTGCTCACGGCGTTGCTGACATGTGTCGTGTGGGCGGCCTTCGTGCTCTGGAGCTGACTCGCCGTACAATGGTCTGCGAAACGGAGACCTCATGTCCGCACTCGCCAAGCCAGGCAAGCTGAACGCTGCTGGCATCCTCATGTTGGTCTCGGGAATCCTCCAATTTCCGACGGCTTGCGTCATGGCGTCGGTGAGCGGCTTCGTCGTCTCATTCGTCATGGGGATCCTGACGATCTGGGCCGGCGGCATCGGTGCATTGTGCGGCTACTGCAGCTTGCTCGTCTACGCGCTCTGGGCGGTGGGGATCATCGAGGTCATCGCCGGCATCCTGATCCTGGCGTTGCCCAAGCCTCCCAGGCTGCTCCTCCAGTTGGTGTCCGTGGCCGAGGTGCTGTGCCTCTTCCTCGGGGGGATCCCCGCCGCCATCGCGGGCATCATCAATGTCATCCTCAGTCGTGATCCCGAGGTGGTTGCCTACCTCGAGGTGAGTCCACTCCCGCCCGAGTGAGAGGCTCGGTCTGCAGGCCGGCTCAGAGCGGTGGCAAGGGGTTCACGCCGACGAGCCGTAGCAACCAGCTTCCCAGGTAGAGCCCCAGCATCCAGAACAGCGTCCAGCCGATCATGGCTTCCCAGGGCAGCATGGCGAGGCGGAGGCGTCGAGTGGCCAAGCGGACAGTGGTCAGGACCCCTCCCCACACGAGCCAGAGCCAGAGCGTCGCCCCGGATGGGCTGTAGGCGAAGGCGGTGAGCAGGTGGCCACGGGCGATGTGGACCCAGCTGCGCGTCATGCCGCAGGTCAGGCATGCGTAGCCTGTGGTCTCGCGAAAGACGCAGGGCGCTCCGAAGGGCTCGCCAGCGAGGAGCACGGTCTCGTCTGGTCCGGGGGCCCAGGTCCAGCCAGCAAAGAGCGCCACGGCAGCCGAACCCAGCAGCAGCAGGGCCCAGCCCAGCTCGAAGCGTCGGTCGTGCGGGATCATGCTGTCACGGTAGCCTGCGGTCCCGCCTCAGACCTGCTAGTCCGGTGGGCCAGCGCGCCTCTGGTGCCGAGGAACACGCATGAATCGCCGTCAGCCCGTGGCTTGGACCCTCACCATCGCCGGTCTCGTCGGACTCCTCCTTGCCGCTGCTCCCCCGCCCGAGCTCGGGCGGAGCGGGCTGGTCGCGTCGGACCATCGACTCGCCAGTGAGGCTGGTGCCGAGATCCTGGCGGCCGGGGGCAACGCAGTCGATGCGGCGGTGGCCACCGCGTTGGCCGCCGGTGTCGTGCAGCCCGCGGGTAGTGGTCTCGGCGGCGGGGGCTTCGCGGTGGTGGTGACCCCAGAGGGTGAGGGGTCGGTCCTCGACTTCCGTGAGGTCGCGCCTGCGGCCGCCACGCGCGACATGTTCGTCGAAGCGGAGGCTGAAGACGCCAGCCGCAAGGGAGGCCTGGCTGTGGCGGTGCCTGCCGAGGGGCCCGGCCTGGCTGAGCTCCACCGTCGCTACGGTCGCCTGGGGCTCCAGCGCGTGACCCGTCCCGCGTGGAAGCTCGCCCACCGCGGGTTCGCCGTGGGGCCGCACCTCGCCAGGTCCTTCTCCAGGGCAGGGGATCACGCTGGGCCCCTGGCCAGCGCCCTCTTCGGACTGTCCGAGGCACCCCGCCAGGGGCAGGAGGTCAAGCGCGCCAACCTGGCGCTCACCCTCCAGCGCTTCGCCGCCACGGGGGGCGAAGACCTCCGCTCGGGGATGGGTGCCAAGGAGATCGTCGCTGCGGTGGTCGAGGCCGGAGGCATCCTGGCCGCGGAAGATCTCGCAGAGATCGCACCGGTGGACCGGGAGCCGCTCGTGGGCAGCTACCGAGGATGGACGGTGATCACCATGCCGCCACCTTCGTCGGGGGGAGCCGTGATCCTCCAGGCGCTCGGCGTGCTCGAGGGGTTCGAGCTGTCCGCCTATCCTCACAACTCGGCCGAGCTGCTTCATCTCTACGCCGAGACCTGGCAGCACGCCTTTGCGGACCGCGCCCGTCACATGGGTGATCCCGACAGGGTCTCCGTGCCCCTCGACCAGATGCTCGCACCGGAGCGAATCGCCGAGATCCAACGCCAGATCCTGCCCAGCCGCACCTTCGATCCCGACCACTACGGCACCGCCATCGATCCCGGCACCGACGCGGGGACCCAGCACATCAGCGTGCTCGACGGAGAGGGCCTGTCGGTGGCCTTGACCACCACCATCAACACGAGCTTTGGCAGTGGGGTGGTCGGCGGCCGCTCCGGCGTGCTCCTCAACAACGAGATGGACGACTTCGTGGCGCGCCCTGGCGTGCCGAATGCCTACGGTCTGGTGGGCAGCGAGGCCAACGCGGTGGCCCCGGGCGCCAAGCCCCTGTCGAGCATGTCGCCCACGGTCCTCATCAGCCCCGACGCAACCCAGCGCATCGTGGTGGGCGCCAGCGGTGGCCCCTTCATCATCACCAGCACCTTGCAGGTGATCACCGGCATCATCGACCATGGGCTCGATCCGAGCGAGGCTGTCGCGGCACCGCGGGTCCACCACCAGTGGGCACCTGGCCTGCTGTTCGTGGATGTCGGGCTCACCGAAGACACCCGCGCATCACTGCGGGCCCGCGGTCACGCCTTGAAGGAGCTCGACATGTTCAGCTCGGTGCAGGTCATCCACCAGCTCGGACCTGGCGAGATGCTGGGGGCCAGCGACCCTCGCAAGGGCGGCTGGCCAGCCGGAGTGCTCGCCGACTGAAACGCGTCAGCTTCCCGAGGGAT
>JAERSX010000644.1 GCA_016845285.1 Deltaproteobacteria bacterium
CACCAGCGGGCCGTCGAGGTTGGACTCGTGGTTGCTCACCATGACCACGCGCGGGGGCAGCGCTTCTTCGGGTAGCGCCACCTCATAGGCCTGCACCTTGGCGCCGAAGGCCACGAGCACCGCCTGCGAGAAGCCACGATAGCCGCGGTCGACCCCCTCGCGGCTGCGGGCGCTCAGCACGCGGATCCCGTAGATCACGATGGCTCCGACGATCAGCAACAGCGCCCGGGGCCAACGCCAGGCGCGACCTGGCCACGGCGACAGCGGGTAGCGAGCAGGAAGTGGAGCCGACATCGACGCCCAGCTTAGCCCTCGCTGTGCCATCGCAGCCTCGCGTCCTCCACCCTCTCCAATTGGCCAGCGGCGGCCCACTGGGTGAGGCTGGCACCCATGCGCGCTTCGCTGTCGGCCCTGCTGGTGTTGTCGGTGGCGCCCGTGGTGCACGCGGCTCGGGGTCTCGAGGTGGCGCTGAGCCGGCGCGAGCTCGACAGCGTGGGGCACATCTGGACGGTCTGGAACGCCTCGCTGGGCGACCCCACACGCACACGAATGGCCGCATTCCCCGACCCCGTCGACCTGCTGCCCATCCTCGGCGGCTGGCTCGACATCTTCGTGGGCGGCGCCCTCGCTCGCATGGGCGCCACACCGGTCACCGCCTTCAACGGAGCGCTGCTGCTCTACGTCTGGCTCGCCGGAGTGGGGCTGTATGCCCTGTCTCGGGTGGCCGGCGCGCCGCGCTGGGCCGCCGTGGCCGCCGGTGTGTTGGCGCAGACCGACCCCTTCCTGCTGCACCACATGGTGGGGGGACGGAGCGAGCAGATGGCGTCGGGTCTCGTCGCCCTGGCCCTGGCCGGAGCCTGGGCCTCATGGCGAGGCGGCGGCGCACGGGTGGCGGTTCTCTGCGGTCTCGCTGGCGCGGCGGTCATCTACGCATCATGGGAGTACGGCTTCTGGCTGGCCCTCGCCATGGTCTGGCTGGCACCCTTCGCCTGGTGGTCCGGACAGGCACCCGGCTCGCTCCGACGCTGGGGCCTCGCCGCCTTCACCTGCGCCGTCACCGCCGGCCCCTTCGCCCTGCTCTTCCTGGGCCGCACCACCCAGGTCCGGGAGCTCACCGAGGGCCAGACGCTCATGGACTGGGCGCTTCCCCACTCGGTCGCCCTGTTCGGCTGGTTCGGAGACACCGAGATCCGATCATCGATCTGGGTGCTGGCCCCCTTGATCCTGCTGCCGTGGACCCTGCCCAGAGAGCACCGCCGCATGGGCATTGGTGTGGCGCTGGGCCTCGTGCTCACCCTCGTCATGGCGCTGGGCCCCTCTCCTGGAGTCTGGGAGGTGGGAGATCTGGGCCTCGGCTGGAGCCCCTACCAGAGCTTCCAGTCCCTGCCCGTGCTGGGCTGGTTCCACACGCCAGAGCGACTCATGCTCGGCTGGTTCCTGGCCGGTCCCGTGGCATGTGCGTTGCTCCTGGCACGCATCGGCGGCCGAGGACGCGTCGGCCTGCTCATGGGCCTGCTCGGCGCCGCTGGCCTCGTGGCGAGCAACCTCCACAAGGCCCACCTCGACGACCTGCTGCGAGTCCAGCGGCTCCACATCGCGACCGACCCGGCCTACGACACCCTGCGCGACCACCCGCGGGCCGGTGCCGTCCTCGACCTGCCCGTGGTGCCCGCTGGGATCCGCGCGCTCCGCTACACCGAGCTCCAGCTCGTGCACCAGCGCGCCATCCCCGCCCACGCCACGCTGGCGCACCTCACCTCTGCGAGCGACCAGGCCCTCAAGGAGCGCTGGACCCTGGCGGCCTGGCTCACCGACGAAGGTCTCGCGGACGAACCGCCCGACGACGAGGCCCTCGCCGCCGACATCGCCGCCCTCGATGCCGCTGGCTACGGCTTCGTGGTCATCCACATCCAGCACATCCCCAAGCAACACCGGGCGACCACCCGTGCCCGACTCAAGGCACACCTGGGGCGGCCCGTAGCCAGCATCCTCGGACGCTGGTGGTGCTACGAGATCCCGACGACGAGCCCCTGACCCGCGACGTCTCCGCCGCTCAGCTCGAGGGCTCCAGGGCCACGCCGGTGGCCTCCAGCTCATAGACGGTCTCGCCCTCGGCAACGTCCTTCTCAGGCATCAGCTCCGGCTTCTCGGACTCGCCCTCGAGGTGCGCGACGAACTCGGGGTCGACGGTCTTGGCGACGAGCGTGCCCTCCACCTGACAGGTGCTTCCAGCGCCGTCCTTGGCCACCGAGAAGCCGTGGTCCTTCATGGACACGCGCACCGTCTGCTCGCCCTCCGTGATCACCATCCAGCAGCCGGCCTTCTGGCAGACGTCGGCCACGCGGCCCTTCACCTGGACGGGCTGATCGACGAAGTCGGCCGGGCGCGACAGGATCTCGGAGACGGTGACAGCCTCGGTGAGCGCGAACGGGGCGCCGAAGTGACGACGACTGCTGTCGGCGAGGACGGCGTCAGCAGCCGGGGTGTCGCTGGGGGCCTCGGCAGCCTCAGGG
>JAERSX010000645.1 GCA_016845285.1 Deltaproteobacteria bacterium
GATGTACATGGCGCGGGCAGGCTACCCGCCCCGGCAGGCCTTGAAGGTCTGGGACCGCATGGCAGCCGAACAAGACGGTCTCCAGCTGCCGGCATTCCTGTCGACCCACCCGGCCGACGGTGCACGAAAGGCCAACCTCAAGGACTGGCTGGAACGCGCCCGCAAGCGCTATGAGCGCAACAAGCGGGATCACGACTCCACCACCACCCTGTGGTGAGCCTGACCTAGACGCGGAACCGCCACCTTGCCGCCCGCCCGGCGCGACGGTAAGCCCGGCCGGCGAGGTAGATCATGCCGGTGATGGAAACCATCCGCCGTGCGACCGACAGCACGGCGATGCGCATCGTGTTCGGCGCCATCGTGCTCGTGTTCGTGTTCTGGGGCGTGGGCGCCACGGGCCCCCAGTCCATCCCCATTGCCACGGTCAACGGCACACGCATCACCGACACGCAGTTCCAGCGGATCATGCGACAGGTGGATCGCGGCGGCTCCATGGACGAGTCCGACCGCAAGCGCATCAGTCAGCAGGTCATCGATGACCTCATCCAGTCCGAGGCGTTGCTCCAGGAAGCCGACCGCCTGGACATCGAGGTCAGCGACGAAGAGATCGCGCGGCAGGTCCTGCAGATCGATGACTTCAAGGACGGGAAGGGCAAGTTTTCTCAGGAACTCTACGAGAAGGGTCTCAAGCGCTTCGGCATGACCCAGGGCGGCTACGAGAGCCAGCTCCGCGAGTTCATCACGCTCCAGAAGCTCGACCGGATGGCCGGCGGCGGTGTCCAGGTCCACGACGGCCTCCTCGAGCGACAGTTCCGCATCGACCAGACCAGACTCGACCTCAGCTGGGTACGAATCCCCGACGCCGCGCTGCTCGACCAGGTGCCCATCGACGACACCACCCTCGATGCCTTCGTGACCACCAACGCCGACCAGATCCGTGTCCGGTACGACAAGGACTACGAGCGGCTGTACAACGAGCCGGCCAAGGCCACCTTGGCCACCATCCTGCTGCGCGCAGACATGGACCAAGGCTCGGTCGAGGACACCGAGCTGCGCACGCGCATGGAGGCGATCCGGGCCGAGGCCGTGGCTGGCGCCGACTTCGGCGAGCTCGCGACTCGCTACAGCGAGGACTTGACGGCCGTCAACGGTGGCATGCAGGGCACCATGAGCGAGGCTCAGCTCGACCCCGCCATCGCCAACGCCGTCTTCGCCACCGACGCCGGCGGTGTGACAGCCATCGTCGAGACGGCACGTGGCCTTCAGATCCTCCATGTCCAGGACCGTGTCGAGGCCACCATCACCCCCATGGCGGACGTGCAGCGCGACATTGCGCGAACGCTCATCCAGGAGGACCAGGTCTCCGTGGTCGCCGCCGCCTACGCCGAGAAGGTGCTGACGGCCTGGAAGGAGAGTGGCTCCGCGCCCACCGAGATCCTCGAAGAGGCCAGCCTGGTCGTCGAGACCTCCCTCGCGGTCTCCCCCACGCGTCCGCAGCTCTCGGCCTCGAGCCCAGCACTCCTCGGCGCCCTCAGCTCGGTGACAGAGGAAGGGGTACTCGACGCTGTCTACCCCACCGACGACGGCCGAGTGGTGGCCGCAGTGACCAGCTTCCAAGAGCCCGACATGGACCTCTTCGCCATGGAGAAGGAGAGCCTCCGCTCCCGCGTCCTCGCGATGGAGCGTCAGTCCTTCATCGACCACTGGAAGGAGGACGTGGTGGCCCGCTCCGTGATCGAGCAGCTCTGGACGCCCTGACCGGTTGCATCAAGTTCATTTCCCCACTTGAGCCCGGGGCCAGCTGTTCCGATCCCATGCTCGGCCATGGGAGAAGCGAATGGGTGTTCGGGCAGGACGTGCGGCGTTTTTGGCCGCCTGTGGCGGGATCGTTGCTTGCAGCGGAGCGCCAGACCTGCCTCCCATCGCACGGGCCGGCCAAGACCTGATCCTCGAGCCTGGTCTCGCGGGCACCCTCGACGGACGCGCGAGCATCGACCCTGACGGCCTCTCCCTGAGCTGGGAGTGGACGATGTTGACCGGCAGCGCAGCGACGCCGCCCAGCTTCACGGACACCGGCACACCACAA
This sequence comes from Deltaproteobacteria bacterium, assembly GCA_016845285.1. Lineage (GTDB taxonomy): Bacteria > Myxococcota_A > UBA796 > UBA796 > UBA2385 > BH17. The sequence goes on from JAERSX010000645.1 coordinate 2,087, forward strand.
CCCACCTTCGTGGCTGCCGAGCCCGGCGACTACGTGGTCTCCCTTCGCGTCTTCGATGCCGATGGCCTGCCCTCTCGCCCCGATCTCCTCGCCATCTCCGTGCCCGATGGCGTGGCCCTGCCCCACGCGGCGCTCTCTGCTCCATCGACGGCCTCGACAGGTTCCCAGGTTCACTTCGACGGCGCCGGCTCCTTCGACCCGGAGGGTGACGCCCTCCGCTTCCAGTTCGATCTCCTGGTCCAGCCTCCCGGGTCGAGAGCACAGCTCGATGACGGGCTCCTGCCGTCCGAGGTTCGTCTGACCCCCGACAAGGCTGGGACCTGGATCGTCGCACTGTCGGTGAGTGACGGCGCGACGACATCGCCCCGGATCGAAGCCCGCGTCGACGTCTCCGGTCCCAACGACGACACGCCAATCGGCGAGCCTGACGAGGACGGTGGGTCTGACGGGGGCTCGGAAGGCCTCAACAACCATCGCCCTGAGTGGGGTCGGCAATTTGGGGACAACCCAGACAGCGAAGACCCGGACAGCGAAGATCCAGACAACGAAGACCCGCACGGCGAGGACCCGGACAGCGAGGACCCAGACAGCGAAGACCCAGACAGCGAGGACCCAGACAGCGAGGACCCAGACAGCGAGGACCCAGGCAACACCGCGCCCATCTCCGAAGCGGGAGATCACCAGGCAGTCGAGGTGGATGATGTGGTGGCTCTCGACGGCAGCGGCAGCTCCGACCCAGACGGCGACGCCCTCACGTGGCGTTGGTGGGTGAGCAGTCGACCGACGGCTGGTGAGGCCGAGGTCACCGCCGCTTCTGGTTCGCAGGCCCTGCTGATACCCGACGCCCCAGGCGCATGGGTCCTCAGCCTCGAGGTCGACGATGGCCAGGCCACCGCGGTGGACACCATGGTGATCGTCGTGACGGATCCGAGCGCGTCGACAGACGACGCAGAAGACGACGCAGAAGACGACGACGCAGAAGACGACACTGACCTCACCTCGCCCACCGTCACCGTCCTCTCACCCAGCAGCGGCGAGCTCATCGACCAGCCCTGGGCTCGAGTGGACGGAGAAGCCTGGGACGACGTCGGACTGCTCTCCGTGGAGGTCGACGGGATCGAGGCCATCGCCACCGACGGCGACCTCTCGCGCTGGACCGCCTTCGTGCCCCTGTCAGCTGGTGAACAGGATCTCGAGGTGGTCGTCACCGACACCTCGGGCAACACTGGCCACACCTCGGTCTCGGTGAGCCAAAACAGCGCGGACTGCGCGGACGGCGCTGTCCTCCAGCTGCGGTTCGACGAGCCCGATGCTGGCACCGCCGAGGACGACGGCAACGGCCTCCACGGCACCGAGATCGGCACGGGCCGGGCGCCCGGCAAGCACGGCAACGCCGCCACCTTCGACGGAAACAGCGATGTGTGGGTGCCCGGCGACCCCGTGCTGCAGCTCGACAGCGGCTTCACCCTCGAGCTCTGGACACGCACTGCAGGCGCCACCGAGTCGCCCCAGGTGCTGGTCTCACTGGGAGACGACGTCGAGACCTCGCTGGTCATCGATGGCGAGACACTCTCCTTCGGGACCGTGGACGGCGCCGGAATCGCACACGCCGCCATGGGCCGCGGGGTGACCGACGGTGCCTGGCACCACGTCGCCGGTGTCTGGGACGGCCAACGTCTGCGGCTGCACGTGGATGGACGGCTCGTCGACCATCACATTCCCGCCGTGGCACCTGCGCTTGGCTCGGGCGAGGTCTACCTGGGGTCCCACCGAGGCGCCGAGCGCTTCTTCGAAGGCGCAATGGACTCCGTCCGCATTCTCGACGATGTCCTGGATGTGGGACAGGTCGCCGAGGCCGCGGCCAGCGGTCCCCCCTGCTCGTGGGGCGCACAGCTCTCTCGCGACGCTGTTGCGGCGGCGAGCGGCTCGCTCAACGCACAGGTGCCTGCGTGGCGAGTGAACGACGGCCACACCGCAGAGAACCGTGCGGTCGACCTCAGCATGTGGCTGCTTCCCGACAACACCACCGGATGGGTGGAGCTGGACCTCGGACGCGTGTCCGGCCTCACCTCGGTCCGCTGGCTCCCCACGCAATCGCCCAACACCCAGCGGCGGGCGGGTACCCAGTTCGAGGTCGCGGTCAGCACGACCGGCTCCTTCACTGGCGAGGAGACAGTGCTGGTGACCGACACCTGGGACCCCGCAGACGACCGAAGCTGGCGAGGCGTGCAGGTCGACACCCCCCTCCCCGGTCGCTTCGTGCGGGTCTGGGTCGACGACTGGGACGGGCCTGGTGGCGGGCTCAACGAGCTGGATGTCCGGGGGATCCCGTGAGCGCCATCCTCTCCCTGCTCGCAGGCACCGCCCAAGCCGCCGTGCTCGGTGTCGGCGCACAGATCGCCGCCCTGCCCGAAGGCTCGTACCCATCCCCCGGGATCTCAGCGAGCTTCCGCCGAGAGATCGGCACCCTGCCGCTCGCCTGGCGCGCCTCCGCTACCCAAGCCTGGGTGGGGCATCGCGACGAGCTTGCCTGGGTCGACCCCTTCGCCGGGCTCATCGTCACCCGAGTCGAGCGACAGGCCAGCCTCCGGACCTTCGAGCTCGACCTCGTCGGTCTCCAGCCGTTCGCGCGTGGACCGGTCGTGCCGTTCCTCGACCTCGGCCTGGGGCTCACCCAGATCGGTTGGTCCCAGGGAACCTCGCTCGCACCCACGGCCACTGCAGGCGCTGGGGTCGACGCCCGTACGTCCGTCGGGCGCCTCGAGGCGAGCGTGGGCTGGGACGCCCGCCTCACACGTCGGGTGACGGGCCTCACCGGCCTCAGCGGCGCCCACTTTCAGCTGTCCTGGCTCATCGAGCTCTGAAGGTCTCTCATGAAGAAGTTCCTCGTCCCGTTCGCCTTCCTCACTGCTTGCGGCAGCCCGGACGGCATCGTCACCGTGCTCTCCGTCACCTCCGTGGTCCCCGCCGGCGGCGCGGTCAGCGTGTCGCGCGACGCAGCCGTCGTCGTCTCCTTCAGTGAACCCCTGGATGTAGAGACCATCGGCGAAGACAGCGCCTACCTCGAGACACTCGCCGGCACGCCGGTCGATGTAGAGCACACCTGGGACGAAGACGCATGGGCCCTCGTCATGACCCCCCTGGAGCCACTGGACGATGCCACGGACTTCGGCCTCATCCTGGGTGAAGACCTCGAGGGCACCTTCAGCGGAGCGCTGCCCAAGCCGGTCATCAGCACCTTCCAGACGGTCACCAGCACCCTGGGCGACAACAACCCGCCCCTCGCAGACGCAGGCGAGGATCTGGCGTTGACGGTCGGAGACGTCGCAGACCTCGACGGCACCGCCAGCGAGGACCCCGACGGCGATGCCCTCACCTGGTCTTGGACCATCCTGGACATGCCCGAAGACTCCGAGACCGAGCTCCAGGACCCCAACTCATCAACCCCTCTGCTGGTGGTCGATGCTGCAGGCACCTGGGTGATCGAGCTGGTGGTAGACGATGGGGAGCTGCGCTCCGAGCCCGCATATGTGCAGCTGAGCGTGCTCTGAGCCGAGGCGAATCTCGGCGATCGCTGAAGTGTTGACATGTCAACCACTTGCATAGTGTAAGGGTTTAGGTCACGACCAGACCTGCCCAAAGTCGTTGCGTTTTTCGCGCGAGGTGCTACCCTCGAATCTGTTGACGGAGCAAGAGTTAACCTCAACTCTTTTCCAAACCCTTCGGAGGGTTTCGACAGGTCCCCCGCCTTGCAGGATTCGACGTTGTGACAGATGCGACCCAGTCGCTGGTCAAGTTCTCTGTCACCCCGGTGCGTGGGGCGATCGCACCGGGGTCACTGCACCCGCTGATCGCCCGCGGCGGGACCTGTCGGCCCCCTTCTTGGGGGCTCCCATGAGCACCGCCCCCAGCTCCGAAGGGGTGCTGGCGCCCCTGGCAAGCGGTCTCGAGCCAACGGTCTCCCGAGACCTCGGGGCGACCCTCGTGCGCGCGGCCCTCGGCGCCGCCTGGACGGCACGCAATCCCCGAGAGCCCTTCGCCGAGCGCCCCCGCACAGCACGCACCGAGCGGCTCTACTACCGGGCAGAAGACGGCTGGGAATCACCCATCTGGCGCATTCCCCCGACCCGAGATGGACGGGGCGAGCCAGTGGTCCTGGTGGCGGGTCTGGGCATCGGCCACGAGAGCTTCGACTTCTCACCTGAGTGCTCCCTGGCCCGACGCCTGCAAGAGGCGGGCTTCGATGTCTACATGGCCGGCCTCCGCGGCGGACGGGGCTCGGTCCCCCCACCGGAGGGTCGCGCCTTCGACTTCGACGACATCGTGACCTTCGACATCCCAGCGATACTGGAGCGCATCCGGGGCGTGAGCGACTGCCCGCGCCTGCTCTGGGTCGGCCATGGCCTCGGTGGACAGCTCGCCTATGCGCACCTCGCCCGCGGCGGCCGTCCAGACCTGGCCGGCCTCGTGACCATGGGTGCCGCCGTCCGCTTCACCCGGCCTCGTAGCCAGGCTCGCCTCGCCGCTGCAGCCGCCCGACTGTTGCCACCCGAGCTGGGCCTGCCTGGGCGTGCTCTGCAGCAGCTCCTGGCCGCCGGCAGTCGCCCCGGCGTGGAGGGCAGCGCGGCAGGCGCTGCCACCGAGGGCCCGGTGCTGCGTGGCCTCATGCTCCACGGTGGCGAAGACGTGGGTGTCGGCCTCGCCCGCCAGCTGGGCCGCTGGATCGAGGCAGGCGTTCTCTGCGACCGAAACGATGACATCGACTACCTCGCGGC
>JAERSX010000646.1 GCA_016845285.1 Deltaproteobacteria bacterium
GGCCCGATGGGTCACGATGTCGACGACATCGTGACCCATCGGGCCATCCTGGTGAGCAACGAGGCGGTGGTGTGGGTGGACACCGACGAGTTCAAGATCGCCGAGGCCAAGGAGTTCCGGAAGGCCAACCGGGCCCAAGCCTCGACGGCGACGCCCGTGAAGAAGGCCCGCTCCTGGCACGAAGAGCTCACCGACCGGGTGCTCAGCGACACCCGCAAGGACGCCGAGCTGAGCGTGGAGAAGCGCTTCGGAAAGGACGACGTGAGCATCAAGCTGCCCCGCGAGCTGGCCATGCTGCAGCCACTCTTCCGCCTGCACACCGGCGAGGAGCTCCTGCCCGCCAAGCAGAACATCATCGTGGGCGACCAGATCGCCCTCACCTTCGAGGACGCCATCAACCTCGAAGACGGCGGCGGCGAGCTCGACCTCGTCGCCAGCACGCCCTACGGCGACGTGGAGTTCGCATGGCGCGTAGATCCCGACGGCACGGTCTGGCTCCAGAACGTGGGCTTGTTGGCGCCCTAGGCCGCACGAGAGATACGACGCTCGGCATGTCTCTCAGCCGCCGTGCCCTGTTGGCCCAGACCGCCGCCCGCGCTGCCTGTGGGGGCAAGCGGAAGATCCGGCAGCTCGAGGAAGCCGCAGCCACCAGCGACTGGCGAGGCCCCGCGCCCGACCTCACGGCGCCGGTGACCGTGGCACCTGCGCTGTGCCTGGCCGATGTACCCGGCGCCATCGAGCGCGACGTCTTCCACGACAACCTCATCCTGGGCAACATCTGGTTCTCGGGCGGCTACGAGATCATGGCCGAGGAAGGCAACCAGGCGCGCTCGGTGAACTACCGCATCGACGAGGTCGAGGACTACGCCACCCTGGCACGCACCTGGGCTGACGACGCCCTCGGAAAGGCCCTGACCGAGGCGGGCGCCCGCTGGTCCCGACATGCGACGGGCATCACCCCTGCGCCTCCACGCCGCACGCGCGCACGCGGCACGGGACCGCTCGACGGCAAGGACAACCAGAACCTGCCGCGCTTCACACTCGAGCCCACAGCCCTTCCCGACGGAGCCACCGCGGGCATCACCGGCACCGTGCTGGTGCCCGTCGTCGTCTACTACTACACCCACAACGGTGGATGGTTCGTGGGCCAAGACGAAGGGACGCCTGGCGGCGCACGCCTCCGCTTGCTGTGGTCACAGCACGACGGCTCCACGGGCACCGTGGTGAGCTTCGGCGAGGTGGGGACCCGGGTCATCGAGCCCTACGTGTACTCCCCAAACCGAGCCCGCCTCGAGGACTACATCCTCGAGGCGGAGACGCGCACGCTGGCGCTGCTGACGGGACAGCTGACCGGTCGCGATTCGTAGCGACCGGCCTCGCTGTCAGCGGGGACTAGCCCTGCTGCGGGTTGGGACGCTCGTCGATCTTCACGCCGCGGGCGTGGACCGTGGCGCAGCGCTGGCCGAACAAGGGAAGGTTGAGGGTTCCCAGACCGGCCCAGCTGGTCTCGGTGCGCACGTCGAGGAGGTGGGTGGCCTCGGGGATCTTGTCGAGTGCGTGGTACATCGCGCGGGCCTCTTCGGCACCGCCACCGCTGACCATGCCGAGGATGGCGCTCAGGGGATCGCCACCCGCTGCGGCGGTCACACTGCCGGCCTGGTTGGCGAAGAGATGAGCGAAGTCGAGACCGAAGATGTAGGCACCGCAGGCCTCCTCGGTGGTCTTGCCCATGACGGTGTAGCCGGCATCGGCCCAGGGGATTGGGGCACCGGGGATCGAGGCCCCCTTGAGGGCGCAACCGGGCAGGGACGACATGGCGAGCAGGGCGAAGAAGGCCTTACGCATGATTTCACTCCAATGGTGATTGAGTAGATGCGCGCGCAGATGTGGGGCGATCCCCACTTCCGGCGTCGCGGCACCATAGCCCACGCGGCCCGACAAGAATACCAATCCGCTTGGGCTACCCTCGGGAACCGGTCGGAGTGTCATGGCGACTACATCCGAGAGGCTGAAACAGCTCCGCGCGTGCGGCGACGCATCTATGGACGCAGCGGTGGCCGCCCTCAGCCAGGAGCAGAGAGCGGTCCTGCTCTCGCAGCTACCCGTGCAGGCTCGAGACGACATCGCGGGACTGCCACCCGAGATCCGACCCTTCTTCGACGAGGCCATCGTCCCCGGCCTGAGCGACAGCGACGCGGCCCTGGCCGAGCGCTTCTTCTTCGAGCACGGCGACATCTTCCTCGCCGCCACCGTCACCTGGGCCATCCCCCTCTTCCTCTGCGAGATGGGTCGCTCCGGCTCGGTCACGGGCCTGCCCGGTGAACCCGATCCTGTCTCCGCGCGGTGCCTGGAGATGCTCCAGGTGGTGGTCGACGCCTTCAGCATCAACGGGCTGACTCGGCTGACCCCCCACTCTCGGGGCCCCTTCGCGTTGGGACGCCAGCGGGTCATCTGGGCTCTCGATCGCCACGCGCTGCGAGAGGCGGGCTGGGACGAGCAGCGCCATGGCATGCCCATGGCGCAGACGGACATGGCGCTGTGGGTGCTGGCGCTCATGCGCACCCCTGACGTCGCGTTCCGCAAGCTCTCGGTCCCGGTGCGACAGAGCTCCCTCGCCGCCTGGCGAGCTGCGCTCTCCGCCGCTGGCACGCAGATGGGCATCAGCCCCGAGCTCTTGCCACACGAGGCCGCCGAGGTCGAGACCCTCTGGACAGCGCTCACCACGCTGGTCGCCGAGGAACCACACGATGGCGCCAACGTCATCGACAGCTTCATCAGCCTCATCGAGCGGGTGATGCCGGGCACCGCACTCGACTCCGTGGTCATGGGCCTCATCGGCAGCATGCTCACCGCTCCGCAGCTCGCGCGCCTCGGGAAGACGGGCCCAGACTGGCACGCCCTGGTCGACGAGAAGTACACGCTCTTCGTCGGCCCCTTCCGTCCTGGACACGACCGCGGAGTGCGGATCCACGAGGTGGTGGAGACCTTCGGCGAGGCCCTGGTCGGCGGGCTCTCCCGCACCCTCCGCACCCTGGTGCCCACACCCTTCATGGTGCCCACGGTCTTCAGAGAGAACTGGAACGTGCAGGCGGCGACGCGGGCGCTCCAAGGCCTCCGGCGAGACGGCGCGCCGAGCCACACCCGCGATCACGACTACACCAGCAAGTACGCCTGGTCAGATGCCGTCCTGGACGACGCCCGCACCCGCGGAGACCCCGAGGCCGACTTCTTGATCCTGCGCCTCTACCCTCCTCCAGAGGCTGAACCGTCCGCCCTGGACACCCAGAATCAAGCCGACCTCAACTTCGCGCTCCGCGACATGGTGGCCCACCCCAACGACCCTTCTCGCTTGCCCGTCGAGCTGCAGCAGCTCCGGTCCGAGATGCTCCAGCGGCCGGCGTGGGTCGACGACGAAAAGGTGGAGATCGCCCAGCAGTTCTTCCTCGACTACGGCCTGAAGTGCATCATGGCCCTGCTCACCTATGGGCTGCCCGTGGGCTACGGCGCGGCCAAGGGGGCCGAGGTCCTCACCTCCACCGGGCGGCTCACCTACCAGACCGATCTCACCCGTCGAATCTACGAGACGGCCGGCATGGTGCTCTACGTGCTCGAGCCGGGCGGAATGGAGGCCGATGGACTCGGACTCGCCGCGTGCATCCGGGTTCGACTGATGCACGCCCTCATCCGGCAGTCGCTGCTCTCGCACCGCGACTACCCCTGGGACACCCACTACCTCGGGGTCCCCATCAACCAGGAGGACATGGCAGCCACCATCCTGTGCTTCTCGTACATCACCCTGCACGGCATGGACGTGCTCGGCATCGACTACGGCATCGACGAGGCCGACCGTGACCGCAAGCGCGAGGCCTGGATGCACATGTGGCGGTGGGTGGGCACGCTCTTCGGTGTCGAGGACGGTCTGCTGGCGAAGTCCTTCGATGAGGCCGAGGCGCTCTGGCGGCAGATCGAGCGCCGGCAGGTCACGCCCTCCATACGTCGAGGCAATCGGGAAGGCCGAGACCTGACCCAGGCACTGCTGGGGCTGCTCCAGCGCCTCGGGGGCAGCCCGCTGCGACTGGTCTCGGCATCCTTCATGCACAAGTTGTTGGGAGAGGACCTGGCCACGGTGCTCGGCGTGCCCAGGAACCGCATCGCAGACTGGGTGGCCGGGCTGCTCATTCGCTACTGGGACCGCACCGATGCCAACGGTCCGGGCGCCCGCTGGATGGGCCGTCGCATCGACGCCGCATCCGTGCGCATCGTCACGGACTTCCTCGAGATGGAACACCAGCGTGCCGGCAACCCACAGCGGTTCGAGATCCCCGCGCACTACCAGGTCAAATGGAAGCAGACGTAGCGGGAAAGGCCCGCCGAGCGGGCAGGATGCGGCGGGCCAGAACCATGAAAGGGACGCGATGTCTATACTCGCGTCATGAACGTCTCCACGATTCGCACGTTGGCCATCCTTGCCTGCTTCATCGGCCTCGCCGGCTGCCCTGAGCCCGTCCCGGTTCCCGGTGCGAGCACCGGTGACGCCGCCGGAGGTCCGGGGGCTGGTGCTGGACCCGATGGCGCTCCTGGCGGCGTCGGGGCGCCCGATCCGGGAGGAAACAGCCCCAACCAGGCGCGCTGGGCAGTCAAGCAGGGTGAAGGCGTGACGCTGTCGGGCACCTTCGCCTATGAGGGGGCCAAGACCGGCA
>JAERSX010000647.1 GCA_016845285.1 Deltaproteobacteria bacterium
GTCGTCGTCGGTGGAGACGAAGTCCGGCGGCTGGGTGCACGAGGTGGTGGAGAGGTCGGGGTCGCCGTCGCCGTCGCCGTCGGTGTCGGCGTACCAGGTGGTGGCGTCGACGGCGTCCGCCTCGTCGATGCTGCCGTCGCAGTCGTCGTCGACACCCTCGGTGGCGCACAGCTCGTCGGCAGCTGGATTCACGGCCGGGTCGGTGTCGTCGCAGTCCTCCTCGATGGGAAAGCCGTCGCCATCTGCGTCGACCGGCAGAGCGGTGTCGTCGGTGCCGCCCTCGTCGGTGCCCTCGTCCCCTTCGGCGGGATCGCTGTCGTCTTTGTCTCCACAGGCCACGACAGCGGAGAACCATAGGAACAAGGCGAAAGAATTGGTGCTCATGCACTCATTGTGACCTGAGGAGTCACACATGTGCAATGTAGTTGTGTCACGCATGGCGCTCGACTGAGCGCGTTCTGTGCGCCCGGTGCTCAGATGGTGCCGGCCGCGTCCATGGAGGCGAGGATCCCGTCGACGGCCCAGAAGGCGGCCCAGATCTCCGCAGCCGCGATCCAGCCGCCCCAGCCCTGCTCGAGGAGCCACCGGTTGTTCCAGGACTTCGTGCGGATGGTCTGGTAGGTCACGGTGATGGTGGTGTCGGCTCCGAAGGTGCCGTCGATCCAGTCGCCGAAGAAGAACCCGGTGAGCAGGTCCTCGGCGTCGGTGTCGTAGGTGACCAGGAGGTCGTCGATGAGGAGGTCGGAGACCTCGATCATCATCTCGCCGAACACGAAGAAGTCGTCTTCGTGGTGCTCTTGGGTGTCGATGGCCACCAGGCTGTAGGGCAGATCCAGGGTCAGGTGGGCCACCATGCCCACGACGACAGCGCGGGCGGGGGAGACGTCGTCGCGATCGGCGAGGCGGTAGTAGTGGGACCAGGCCCAGGAGGGGCCTTCGCCGGTGAGGGCGGCTGCGAGGTTGTCCATGTAGCGGCCAGCGAAGTCCACGATGATCCGCTCGGCCCACTCCTCGTCCTCGAACTCGCCGTCCTCGATGGCTTGGACGCCGCGCGCCGTGATGCGTCGGTAGGTGGTCGGGAACATGCCCCAGGGATCGCCACACTCCTCGAAGAGGGCCGCGATGCCGTCGACGCGTTCGTAGGTGCTGTAGACGTCTTCATCGTCGCTCCGTTCGGTGAGCTCGAGCATCTCCTCCGCTGCGGCGTAGGAGATGAACTGCCCATCGCACAGGGTCTCGTGACCCGTCGAGGTGCGGGGCTCGCGCTCCCAGGAGTCCGACTGGTAGCGGCTGGAGCCGTCGGTCGAGTTGGCGCCGAGCCAGGCCGCGGAGGCCTCTGCGTGGTCGTCGTCACCGGACAGGGAGGCGTCGTTGCACGCGGAGCTCAGGGTGCCCAGGCCGAGGAGGAGAGCGAGGGTGGGAAGGCGGTTCATGGGGTGCTCCGGTGCGGTGTCTCTATTTTATCTACTAATGAGTAGATAATGAGCCTGACGCAGGCGTGCAAGGGTCGAGGCTCGCAATTGCCGCTCAGTCCCCCGGCGTGGCTTCCGGCTCCGCTGCCGCCGCCGGCGCGTTCTTGACGTGCGCCTCGAACCACCGGAGCTGCTCCCAGAGCACGTGCTCCACGCTCTCCTTCGCGCGGTAGCCGTGATCTTCGTGGGGCAACAGCACCAGGCGGGCGGTGCCTCCCGAGCCGCGCACCGCCTCGAAGAAGACCTCGGACTGGAAGGTCAGGGTGCCGGGGTTGGAGTCGGCATCGCCGTGGATGATGAGGACCGGCTCGTCGACCTGGTCGGCGAAGAAGGTGGGTGAGACCTGGATGTAGGCGTCGAGGGCCTCGAAGAGCGAGCGGCGCTCGGACTGGTAGCCGAAGGGTTGGTTGGTCTTGTTGTAGGAGCCGCTGCGGGCGATCCCGGCGCTGAAGAGATCGGTGTGGGCCAGCAGGTTGGCCACCATGAGTCCGCCGTGGCTGTGGCCCATCACCCCGATGCGGTCAGGGTCCACGATGCCCATCTCCACACCCTTGGCCACCGCCGCCTCGGCGTCGGAGACGAGCTGGGGGACGAAGGTGTCGTAGACGGTCTCGGGGTCGCCCACCATGGGCATGGCCGTGCGGTACATGACCGCGTAGCCCTGCAGGGCGAAGAAGAGGCTCGAGGCACCCCAGAGTCGGTCGAAGCGCTGTGTGGAGCCGCGCACCTGACCGGCGGTGGACGCATCCGAGAACTCTCGCGGGTAGGCGTGCACCACGGTGGGCAGCGGCGTGCCCGGCTCGTGGCCGGGTGGCAGGTACAGGTGGAAGGACAGCGGCACGCCGTCGGCCCGCTCGTACTGCACGATGCGCTTGTCGAGCTGACGGAGGGCGGGGGCCGGGTCCTCGAAGTGGGTGATGGGTGTGGCCGTGTGGGCACGGCTGGCCTCGCCCTCGGCGGCATCGACCGTCTCGCCCAGGGTGGCGAGCACGTAGTTGGGCACGTCTGTGGCCGACTCTGAGCGCTTGACGAAGCGCACGTCGTCGCCTGCGAAGGCGATGAAGGTCTCGTAGCGGTCGGCTGGGGAGCGGAAGACGCGCTCGACCTCTCCGGTGGCCATGCTGCGGAGGTCAAGGAAGGGACGGTCACCCTCGGGGCTGGCGCCGGAGCCGCTGAAGTAGACGGCGTCGCCTCTCTGGTGGAGCACCCAGTGGCCGTTTTTGAGGGGGCGCTTCACGGGGTTGCCCGGCGAGCTGTAGCGGTCCTTCTCGTTGCGATCGAACCAGGGGCGGGCGGTGCCCTCCTCCACGTCGAGGAGCCAGGTGTAGCGCCACCGCTTCATCCGCTCACGCTCGGTGAGCACGAGCTGATCGCCTTCGCCCCAGTCCAGGTCCCAGGCCCGGTGCTCCATCCGAAAGACCTCCTCGGGGGCGTCCGTGAAGGGGGCGTCGAGACGCATGAGCCGGTCGCGATGGGGCACCTCGGCCACCGGGTCGCCCCCGTCCAGGGCCTCCAACCAGTACAGGGTGTGGGGCGCCGTGGCGCGCCAGGAGACCCAGCGTGGCCCCTCGGGCACGCCATGGGTGGGGACGTTGTCGGCCAGGGGCAGGGTGGCGATGGGGGCCACCAGGCGACCCTTCAGGTCCCAGACCTCCACCTCGCTGGCGAAGCGCCACCAGCCCACCTCGTGGGACCAGGGGCCGACGAGGCGCTTGACGAGGAGGTACTTGCCGTCGGGAGAGACACGGGCTGCGCTGTAGGTGTCGGGCTGGCCCAGGGCGGTGCGCTTGTCGCGTCGGGGGTCGATGATCACGAGCTGGGATGTGGCGAAGTGGTCGAAGAGCGCATCGTCGTGGGCGGTCTTCAGCAGGTTGCGGGCCTCGTAGGTGGAGCGAGCGCCGCCCCCCTCGCCATCGACGGTCTTGGGGCCTGCTGGGATGACCGGCGGCGCGGGCATCTCGCCGCGCTCGGGCACCTGTCGCACCAGCAGGCGCTTCTGGTCGGGCATCCACTGCACCGCGCCTCCCAGCACCGGGTTCAGCGCGACCCCGTCGAGCTCGGTGAGCTCGCCGCTCGTGTCTCCCACCCACAGGCCCAGGTGGTCGGCGTGCTCGACGGTCAGGGCGAAGCGCTCGCCGTCCACGGTCCAGCTCACCCCGAGGAGCTCGGTGTCTTCGGGTAGATCGAGGGGGATGGTCCGGCCGTCGGCCACGTCGACCAGGCGGGGCGAGGTCGCGCCCCACTCGCCGTGGAAGCCGCCCGTGCGGGGGTCGATGCGGCGCCCGGCGAGCTCGAGCCATCCCGCCGCGGCGTCGGCGAGGGGTGGGTAGACCACCGGGTCCGCGAGGAGGAGGTGGGCACCAGACGGCGCGGTCCAGACCCAGGGGAGCTTGGGTGCGTGCAGCACCTCCATCACCTCGGCCGGTGGCGCCTGCCAGGTGGTGCCTTGGGAGCTGGGCTCGGCCTGGGCTGTGGGGCAGGTCAGGAGGGCCGCGGTGGCCAGGAGAGCGGTGAACACGGACAACCTCGCGAGCCGGGACCCTGGTCCTCGGTGCGGTGGGGCCGATGACATCGAGTGGACATCGGACGATGGGGGCGCCACGCCTAGAGTAGCCGCATGTACAG
>JAERSX010000648.1 GCA_016845285.1 Deltaproteobacteria bacterium
ACCCCTTCTTGAGCGACGGCGTAGTCGTCGGCCATGGCCTGCTCCTTTTGGCTACACCCAGAGAGGCCAGCCGCCATGAGCACGAGGCCGGTGAGTGCGGGAACGGTGAGGCGGACAGAGACGGGAATACGCGGCATGAGAGAACCCTCCGTTGGTCGGAGGGCGAACGCCTGAAGGCACCGGCTCCTTACAGCCGCACCGAAAAAACTCAGCGCCCGTGCAGCCAGGACTGCTGGTCGTTCTCGAGAGCGTCGAGACGAGACTCGAGATCCTTCATGCGGGCCTCGAGCTCGTTGGGCCGAGGCGCCGGCGCGTCCTTGCGGGAGCGGATCTCCTTCACCGCATCCTGGGCCGCCCGCCGAAGGCTGGCGATGTCGCTCTCCCGAGCCAGGCGCTCCAGGTAGGGGATGCTGGCCTGAGTGCCCACACTGCGCAGGACCTGGACCGCTCTCTCACGGGCCCGGCGATCGTCATCTTCGAGCAGCTGCTGGGCCACCCTTCCGACGCGCTCCGCGAGGCGCTTCCGCTCGCCAGCATCTGGCTCACGCAGCACCATGCGAGCCGCAGCACGCACGCCGTGGACGCCCACCCTCCGCGGCTTTCCCCCCGCCAGGAGGATGGGCAGGTCCGCAGCGATGCCGTGATCTCCGAGCACATCGAGGGCCGCCATGGCCCGACGATCATGGGTGCGGTCGGGTGAGCGCACCAGGCGTCGAGCCAACCCCAGTGCTCGCGCAGGGTCGTTGGCGGCCAGGGCCTTCAGCGCAGCGGCCTGCACGTCCGGGTTGCTGTCGCGCTGCACCGTCCGGGCCAAGGCAGCCGCCACCTCGTCACCCGGCGACTTTGCGAGAGCCTCGGCGACGGCCTTGCGCACATAGGCATGATCGGTCGAGAGCAGCGGGACGAGGTCTTCGGCGACCCGTTGCTCGCCCAGGCTGGCAACGGCGAGGGCCCGGGTCATCGGATCGCGCCCCCGATCACCCGCGATGCGCGCCAGCGGCTCGCTGAGCGACGTCTCACCCAGCGCATCGAGGGCATCGAGGCGCAGCAAGGGCTCGTCGGCGTCGAGCTGCGCCACCCAGGCATCCGGGTCCTGGCTCTGGTCGATCTCCGCCAGGATTCCGCCCTGAGGATCGAAGCCCACGTAGCGCGGGGCTTCGTCCAGCTCGGCCCGCAAGGTGAGCTCGGCCCCCTCCAGCCAGCCCTCGAGGACCTCCGAGTCTCCCGCCGTCCCCACCGAGACGCGCACCGGCAGGGTGAAGGCCGGGCGTTCCTCGCTCACTTCCTGCTTGACGGTCACCACCAGCGTGGTGCCGTCGTAAGAATGGTTCACCTTCAGCTTCGGCGTGGTGGGAAGCTCGACCCACTGCTGGAAGAACCAATCGAGCTCGCGGCCGCTCACGCCCTCCATGGCCTTCTGCAGATCCCGGGACTCGACGAGTCCCCTCTGATGGCCCTGGGTGTAGGCCCGGATGCCTTCCCAGAAGCGCTCTTCCCCCAGCATGACCCGCAGCATGTGCAGGGTCATGGCGCCCTTCACGTAGACCCGGCGATTCATGGACGCGTCGGGCCCCTGATGGAAGCGGCCGGCCATGGCACCGTTCCCCACCGAGCGCTGACGCCAGTGCCGGATGCTCTGGGCCCGCATCACCGCGCCGTCGATCCCGGGGAACCAGGCCTCCGAGAGGCCATTCGCCATCCAGTCAGCGGCAAAGAAGCTGGCGAAGCCCTCGTTGAGCCACAGCTCACGCCATCCATCGCACGTGAGCAGATCGCCGTACCACTGGTGGGCCAGCTCATGGGCCACCGTCTGGAGGTCCCACGGACGGGTCTCGAAGACCTCGGCTCCACCGAGGAGTTGAGCGTGGTTGATGGTGGCCGATGTGTTCTCCATGCCGCCGTAGAGGAAACGCTGCACGAAGATCTGCCGGTAAGGCCCCCAGGGGTAGTCCACGCCCGTGCGCTCGCTCATCCAGCCCTTCATCTGGGCGACGGGATCGAGCACCCGAGCCACGGCCGGTGCCGACGTACCCGGTGGCACGAAGACCTCGATGGACGCATCGTCGGGGTGGGTGTGGCGGTCGTAGGGCGCCGCCGCGAACATCACCAGGTAGTTGACCATGTCGTGGCCGGAGTTGGTGACGGACTCCCACCCCTCTGGGCCACGGATCGTGCCCTCGTAGACGAAGCGGTCGGTGGGCTGGTCCCAGCTCGGGAACCAGTGTCGATGGTCTTCGCCCTCCCCCTGAGTCCAGATCTCGTCGTACGCGTCAGGGCTTCCGCGACCCGCGTAGCGGAAGTGGAGACCGTTGTCGGGGGTGGCGCTGTAGGTGACCGTCACCACCGCCGTGTCGCCCGGCACCTCCACGAGCAGCCGCACGCCCTCGGTCCACCACCTCAAGGCGACACCGTCCTGCTCCACGGCGCTGATCTCCAGATCGATCTGGTGGAGGACCAGAGGCCCCTCCCACAACCGGTTCGCATGGATGGTGGCTGTGCCCTCCACCGACGCGTCGGCGTGGTCGACATCGAGATCGAGCACCAGGCGCTCGACATCGAAGTTGCGATCGGGCGCCGCCCGCCCACGGGCGTCGGGTGCGAGGGGCGCGGCGGAGCTCACCACCGAAGACAGGAAGAACGGGATCAGCGGGCTCGGCATGGCCCGGGACCTTACCCCAGCCGTCGAGGCCTCAGGT
>JAERSX010000649.1 GCA_016845285.1 Deltaproteobacteria bacterium
TTTCAGTCCTTCTCCCACCCCGACCGAGGGCATCTCGCCCGTGGTGGAGATCCGAACGCCGTAGTGGACGCCATCAACGGAGCCGAAGGGCATCAGCACAGCCCGACTGTCCTTGAAGCCGACGGTCTCCGCCGCTCCGGACCCCTCGATGTGGCAGACCTCGCCGATGCGTGCACCGGGCAACTCCGCCTCCACCAGGGTGCCGACCACGTGGACCACGGTGCCGGTACGCCGACGCACCTGGGCGTTGTCCAGAGCGAAGCGCAGGTCCCGGGTGCCCAGCGCGGTCATCTCGCCGCCCACTGCCGAAGCACCGTCGCTACCGTCTCCTCAGCGGTCGCCGCCGTGGAGTCGATGCGGCCCGCCCGCCCCTCACAGATACAACCGGCCTGAATGAGCGGGTCCTCGACCACGCTGACCTGCTCCGACCCACTGAAGCGGGCTTCCATGCGCGCAAAGTCCGACGATCCCACCCGCAGGATGAGGGTGTTCTCGCCGAAGCCACGGATGCCGTCCTCCACCAAGGCGTCGAGCAGACCGGGGTCCACCTTCAGTCCATCGCCGGCGATCCGACGTGCGGCGGCCAGGACGAGGCTCGCGAGGCCCTGACGGACCTCCGCGACCAGCTCCGACCGCTGCGACTCCACGTCCATGATGAGAGCCCGGATGCGCTCCTCGGCGTCGGTGAGCTCCAGCTCGACACGACGCACCTCGGCCATGGCGGCTTCGTGCTCTTGACCGCGCTGCTCCTCGAGCTGATCCAACTCCGCCATGCGACTCGCCAGCCGCTCGGAGGTGGGCAGCGGCTCTTGAGGCTCAGCCTCGGAGGCATCCTGTGGAAGTGCGCCTGCGACCCTCAGCTCTCTCACCAACCCCGGCGTCCAACGGCCGTCGGATGGATCGATCAGCGGGACGAAGGCCTCTGACATCAGATGGCGCCCGATTCGCCGATGTCGAGGAAGATGACCCCCTCATCCGCGAGACGACGTGCGATGGCGGTGATCCGTTCCTGCGCCTCCCGGACGATCTGGCGTCGAATCGGCGCGCCGATCTCGAGCTCTTCTTTCAAGTCCGCGGCAGCGCGCTGGGACACGTTGGCGAGGATCTTGTCGCGAAGGGAGGCACTGGCACCGCGCAGCGCAACCACCACATCGGTGCTCTCGAGCGCCCGGAGGAGGGCCTGCATGGAGCGATTGTCCATGCGCTCCAGATCCTCGAACCGAACCATCTTCTTGATGAGGTCGTCGGCGAGCTCCTCGGAGTGCATCCGCACCTCGCGAAGCACCACGTTGTTCTGCTCCGTCGGGAGCCGACCCAGAATCCGGGCGGTGCGATCGATCCCACCCAGGGAGAGAGGCTCCTCCACATCGACGATTGCAGCGCGGATTGCGGCCTCGATGTCGTCAGCGAATTCCGGCGCGACGCGATCCACGTTGGTCATACGAATGGTGAGATCGGTCTGGGTCTCTTCGGGGAAGCAGCCCAGCACTCGGGCGGCATTTTCGACCCCCATACGGAGCATGGCCACGGCCTGAACCTGAGGGTGCTCGTCGACCAGGGCCGCCGCCACGGCCCGAGGGGGTCGTGCCCGCACGAAGGCCTCGAAAGCGGCCTGGTTGTGCAGTCGCACCGTCGAGGAGATCTGCTCCTTGCGGTCCGCGCTCAGCAGATCCGGGAGGAACCGACGGGCAAAGTCCTGTCCGGTGGTGGCGACGTAGCTGGCGGCGCCCAGCTGAGACAAGAACGAGTCGACCACATCCTCGACCAGCTCTTGGTCCACCTCTCCCAGCTCGGACATGGTCCGCGCGAGACTCTTGACCTCGTCGTCGTCGAGCTCGGCCAGCAGTTTTCGTGCAGCGGTGGGCTGCAGGTACATCACGAAGATCGCGGCCCGCTTGAGGGGCGTGATGTTGTCGAGGGATGTGAGACGAGGCAGACCCATGACGACTTAGCTCCTGATCCAGCGACGAAGAACCTCTGCTGACGGCTCCGACTCCTTCGAGACCAGATCGCTCACCTCGGTGGAGGTGTGGGAACCGAGGGAGCTGACCCGATCACGCACCCGGTCAGCGAAGCTGATGGCATCGCCAGGCTGGGCGACCGCCGCCAGCGGCGGAGCGTTCGCCGGGGAGGGAGCTGGGATCGTCGAAGGACGATCCTCCGCAGAGCGCATGGCCGCCCCCACCAGGGGACGCACGACCAGCAGGAAGGTGAGCACCACCGCCACCAGCATGCTCAAGCCAGGCAACACCGACGTCGCAACGTCTGCGACAGGCGTGGCGAAGATGGGCTCTGCCTCAGCCTCCACCGCGGTGAAGGGCAAGACGTCAAAGACCACCACATCGCCGCGCGCATCCGTGGCGCCGAGAGCTCCCCGAACCGCCTGCTCGAGACGCTTCTGGGTCGCCTCGGC
This sequence comes from Deltaproteobacteria bacterium, assembly GCA_016845285.1. GTDB lineage: Bacteria > Myxococcota_A > UBA796 > UBA796 > UBA2385 > BH17. Next base: position 2,414 of record JAERSX010000649.1, read on the forward strand.
GTCCAGGCCTTCGGCGACCTTCGCGAAGGCAGCAGCGTCGACGATGACAGAAGCCGAGATGCGCTTGACCTCACCTGCCGGCTTGGTAACGGTGCTGACGCTACTCCCGAACTCGTAGGTCATGCTCAGCGACTCGCGCTCGCGGCCACCGCTCATGTTGGCGTCGGCACCCCGATCCGGCACGTTGGAGTCAGTGCCGGGGATACCCGTCGGATCTCGGACCTCCCCGTCCAGCTCGGACTCGAGGCGCTCGGTCGCCGTCACAACCTGATCGGGGTCCACGACCTTGGTGGTCGTCTGGACCTCTTCCGTCTCCAGCTCCACCCGCACCACCACGGTGGAGGCGTTGGGATCACCCAGCACCTGGCCCAGCGCGTTTCGCACAGCAGCAGAGAGTGAGGTCTCCAGGGCCTCGGCGCGCTCGGCTGTCCACATCTCACGATGGCCGAAGCCAGACGCGTCCGTGGAGCCACCCCACAGGGTGCGCATGGTGCTCGCGTCCACGACGGTGACGTCCTGGGGAGTCATGCCAGTGACGGCATGGGCCACGAGCTGAGCGACGCTCTGGGCTGCCCCGGGGTTGATGGAGATGCCCGCATCGGGGTGAACCGTGACCGCAGCCGTCGCACGCTGTTGATTGCGCAGGTAGGCGGAGCGCTCAGGTAGGGAGATCTGCACATCGCTCGACGCCACCCCATCCAGGGCGTTGATCATTCGAACGAGCTCGCCCTGGATCATGCGCTTGCCGTAGAGCTGCTCCTGGCCTGGCGTCACGAAGGCGGGAATGGTGGGCAGCGCCTCGAGGCCCACGTAGATTCCCTCGGACGCGGCGACCTGTCGGGCGTCGATCTGGAAGGCCGAAGGCACCTCGATGGTGACTCCGTCATCAGCGATGCGGTAAGGCACGCCCCCCTGGCCGAGCGAACGGGCCACCTGGGTCGCCTCGTCCGCGGTACGCGCTCGGGTCAGCACCACATAGTTGGGCAGAGAGGCCCACACGCCAACGCCAACGATGACGAAGAGCGCAACCAGTGCGCCGATCCCGAGCGAGCGCCTCGCCCAGGGTGAGAGTTCGGCAAGAAATGCCTGAAGCTGTGCAACGAAGTCGTTCACTGGTAGCCCTCAGGCAGTTCCCCTCGGTAGTTTGGCCAAATTGTTGAGGAGAAATCGCCCACGTTCACGTAGCCTGGGGCGGAGTCCACTCAGATCGGCATGTTCCAGAGGGTCTGGTAGGCCTCGACCACCTTGTCGCGCACGCTCACCATGGCGTGCAGGGCGATGCTGGCCTCTTCCAAGGCGATCATGGATCCGTGAATGTCCACGTCCTCGCCGACAGCGATGGCGCGAAGGCTCTCTTCGGCGATGTGCTGCTGGTCGTCGACGGACTGGATCGCTTTGTCGAGTACCGCGCCAAAGTCTCCGTCCTGAGCCGGTGAGGCTCCGGTGACCGCCGCAGGTCCCGCGACTCCAGAGGCTCCAGCGATGCCATTGATGGACTGAATCATGGCTATCTCCCGATATCGAGGGCCCGCATGGCCATGTCCCGTGTCGCCTCGACCACCGAAGCGTTGGCCTCATAGGACCGGCTCGCGGTCATGAGATCCACCATCTCCTGGAGGACGTTGACGTTGGGGTACGCCACGTAGCCCTCGGCATCAGCGTCGGGGTGACTGGGGTCGAAGACTGGCTGGGGCGCGCTCCCGTCGGTCTCGATGGCCGAGACGACCACGCGCTGTGTCTCGCGATCGAGCATGTCACCGAAGCGGTCTACGGAGACGGCCTCGAAGACCGGGACCCGCCGCTGATAGGCACCGCCTTCCTCGGTTCGGGTGGTCCGGGCGTTGGCCATGTTGGTGGCGATGGTCTGAAGCCTCAGCCGCTCAGCGGATAGTCCGGAGGCTGCGACATTGAAAGTGTCGATGACATCACCCATCAGGACCCTCCATTACTGGCGGCGAACTCGAGCAGCTTGAGGTGGTGGCTCACGCCTACCACCAGCGCCTCGTAAACCATCTTGTTTTCGACCAGCTTGGCCGCCTCGCGCTCAGCGTCGACGGAGTTGCCGTCCAGCGCCCAGGGCAAGGGTTCCCGCTCCTCCATCGAGACCCGATCCGAGGCGTTGGCATTGCCGGCCTCTGCCTCGCGTACGACGTCCTTCAGGACTTCGTCGAAGCTGAGCTCGCGGGCCCGATACCCAGGGGTGTTGGCGTTGGCGAGGTTGCTGGCGATGAGAGCGTGCTGCTGCTGACGCAGATCAAGCACCTGTCGGGCCGCTTCACCGATGCCGCTAAACAGCTGAAGTCCTTCAATGGCCATGCCCTGTCCTCACCGGAATGCAAACCACGAAACCGTCCTTCGGTAGAAGGGCCGATCACTTGAGCAGCTTTTTTTCCTGCCGGTTTTCATGGCGGTATTTGAGGTCGGCCCAGGCGGCGTCCGCTCGGCCCAGGCGTTCCCAGACTCCCCCATCTTCGTCGGGAAGACCAGCCCTGGACATGTAGCGGAAGGCATCCGCGGAAGAGGGGTCTTGGAGGGCTTCGGCTGCACGGCGAGCCTCGGCCCGGGCCTCGTCCGGCTGGCCTTGGACAGCCAGACACCGCGCCCTTGCGGCCAGGATCACGCCTCGTGAGATCGGCCCATCCTCAGGCGGGTCGCTGGGCAGAAGCACAAGAGCCATCTCACAGTTGCCGGCGTTGGCGTCGATGAGACCGATACGCCAGCCCGCCTCGTCGACTACTTCCTGCGGCCCCCTGATGGGGGAGTAGACCTCACGCGCAGCGACCGGATCTCCGGCGCGCTCCAGCATCTTGCCCCGCAGCAACTGCTGGCGAGCCCAGGTGTCGATGCTCGGAGGCCGCCTATCGAGGAATGCGAGGGTATCGGCGACTTCCTCGTACCCACCCAGGGCGGCGTAGCTCTCCGCAATGGCCAGGATCGTGTACCGATCGTCCTGACCGATATCCATCTGGAGCCGCCCGACGTCGGTGAGGGCGCCAAGGGCCGGGCGGTGCAGACCCAGGCGCGCATAGGATCCCGCCACCTTGTTGAGCGGCTCGGGATCCTGGAGCAAGGGCAAGATCGAGGGTCGCCAATAGCGGGTGTGGTCCGCAGCGGCCGCGAGGTCGTCCCCACCGTCCACCAGCCAGTTGATGCGCTCGGCCCACGCATCGAGGAGCCGTTCACCCGGCTCGCCTTCGGCCAGAGGTCGCCATCGATCCACCAGCTTGCCGTAGGACTCGAGGGAGAGCCTGGGCTCGTTGAGGTAGCCCCCGAGCTGTCCGAGCAGGAACAGGGCATCGGCGGCCCGAACGTCCTTGCCGCCAGCCAGCCGGTGGAGCTCTGGGAAGAAGCCAGGCCACTGCGTGGGGGTCGCCTGCACCATGGACATGAGCATGGACCGAGAGCTGAACACGCGGGTCAGCTCTACACCGCCTGCCACAGGCTTGAAGTCCCCGAGCACACCGTCCGCTTCCTCGCTGTCGCCTGACAGGAGCAATGCCTCTGCCAGCAGCAACTGGGCCAGGGATCGCCGCCCGGGCTCCTCGGAGGTGACAGCGATCTCGAGCGGGGCGATGGCGCTGCTGAAACAGCCCGAACGCAACAAGGCCGCCCCTGCGGCCAGGGCTCCGGTGGGCGCCGGAGCCAGGGAGCTCAGGGAGAGGCCGACCGCAGCTCTGGGCTCGGTGCCCATGAACACGTCCGCGACTGCCTGAACCGTGAGCGTCCACTCGATGTGTGCACCCAGGCGAGACGCCTCTACAGCGCTCTCCTCAGCCTCTTCCCAGTCCCCGAGCCGGAGCAACGCGGCCGCTCGGTTCAGAGCGCCCAGCCCACCCGGTGCCCCGTCCTCCTGCGCACGCTCAAAGTAGTAGGCGGCCTCCCGGTCGAAGTCGAGGTCGCGATGCAGCGCCCCCAGCTCGTATGCGAGACGAGCACGCTCGAGCGGTGAGGTATCCGAGCGAAGAGAGATCTCCCGGAGCTCCAGTCGCACTTCGGACACGCGATCCCAGGACACCTCTTCGGGCTCTGCAGCGACCCAGCGCGGCACGTCCGGCATCATGAGATGCTGCGGCAACCACACCAAGGCGTCGGATCCGTGCAGGGGAATCAGGGGAGACCCGGGAGGGTCGTCACAGCCAAGATCCCCTTCGTTCCAGCCAGTAGGCACCGGTGCCTGCCGGCCACTGGGCGGAAGCTCCTCGCTCCAGACCCAGATCTCCCACCGACGCCGCTTGGCGACCACTGCCGCTTCGACCTCGGTATCCCAGGTCCACAGGGTCACGACCGCACTTCCACCGAAGTCCGTGACGCGAATGGCCCGCACGTCCTTCGAAGGCTTCAGGTACATCTGGGTGAGCTTCGGCGGAACGGGACGGAACAGTACGTCCACACGACCGCTGGTCGCCTGAGGGAGCACCTCCGCCGTGCCACCCGCCAGATACGGGATTCGGACGGGACCCGCTAGTGCCGTGGCCACAGCCAACGCCCACCACATCAGAAGCTCACCTTGGCACCCGCTCCGAACCGCAGTCCACTGAAATCCAGCCCACAGGGCGACTTGCCCTGACAGCTGGAGTAGCTACGGAAACTATAGCGGTAGCCGAAAGAGATCTCTATTGCGACGCCCTGAATCCCGCGCTCGGGATCGTACAGGCTGGGCCTCACACCGGGGACTGGGATCCGCGTGCCACCCTCGGCCAACACGCCGAACTTGCCACCCGATGATCCTGTGCTGGCCGTCAGGTCCGGCTGCTCTGACCAGATGACCAGGGCGGGACCGATCCCACCGAACACCTGTGCGGTACCGATGTACTTGCTCCCGCCAATGGTCGCGGCGACCGGCGCGTACCAGAGCCAGGTGGGCACGCTCCCCGCAGTCCCGGTCGAGTCGACCATGGTGCCACCGAGCCGGCGGTACCCGAGGTGTACCGTGCCCTCCAGACCCTGAGGTCCGCGCACCGCAGCGCTCCCCTCACCGGCCACAGAGGTTCCTCCATAGACCAGAGTCAAGGCGGAGTCCTGGATGACCTCCCCCACGATGGAGGCGCCAACGGACAGGGTGCCCTCCTCCTCCGCCGGCGCTGCCAGCGCGACTGCAGTCCAGAGCCAGAACACCGCCTACCTCCGCTTGCCCGGCGGCCGGCTGGCTCGCTCGAACACCGCGAGGGCTCTGCGGTTCTGGCGCCTCTCGCCTATGCGCTCTTCAATGTCATCCCTGGCCTCGGTCGCGGCCAGCTTGACTTGCTCGAACCGCTCGATCAGCGCCGCCAGGTCCTCCGAGGTGAGCCCGGGCGCTGCAGCCTCGATATCCTTCGCCAGCTCGGCGAACTTCGAAGGAGCCTCTGCGTTGCCCATTCGGAGCTGCCACGCCATCGTGTCCAGCTCCAAGATCAGCCGCTCAACCCCCATCGGCAACCGAGCGCGAGAACGTGAGCCCCTCTTCCCGGGCCAGACGAACCGCCTCCACCCAGGTTTGGTGTACGACGCCCACCACCCGACGCACCTCCGCCAGCCGTTCCCGGTCGCCATCTCGCCCGGCATCGGTCAAGTGTTGGAGGATCCACTGGTAGGTGCGGTCGACGCTAGCGGTCATCTCAGGCGCCATGCTGTGATCAAGCGAGTTGCGAAGCTCGATGATGATGGCTCGACACTGGTGTAGCTCGAAGACCCAGCTGCCCCGATCTCCCTCGCCCATGTATTCGTCGGCGAGATCGATGCGCTGAAGCAGCTTCTCGACCAGCATCACGAGGATCTCGTCGTTGCGGGCGCCTTCCACGGCACTATGTCGATACGAACTCAGTCCACGCACACCCTTGTCCTCCCTAGCTCAGTCGTCAGCTCAGTCGTCGTCTGAAGTGTCGAGAAGGCTCTTCAGCGAGGTCATGGTTGCATCTGACTGGCTGATAATGATCTCCATCATCGTGAAACGAGCCCGAAGCCGCTCTTCCAGGTCATCCATGGTGTCTTCGAAGCGGTCGATGCGATCCTCGAGAGCCTCGATCTCGTCGTCCAAGCTGTCGATCCGGTTGTCGATGAGCCCCTCGGTGGAGTCTGTGTAGACATCGAGAGCGCCCTGCATCGCCACGTTGAAGCCCTCATCCGGGTCGGTGAAGAGGGCCACGACCTCGTCGAAGTTGTCGCTGAGGGCCTCCTCCAGTTCGTCTGTGTCGAGCTCCAGCCGCCCATCTTGCGCGGTGGAAATTCCCACCTGAGACAGCGCGACGATCTCGGTGCCGCTCTCGTAGCTGGCTGAGATCAAGCCCTGAAGGCTCCGAATGACGCCACTGGGCAGGGTCTCTCCGACGAACGCACCCGCGATGTTGTCGTCGTAGTCCCAGGCGCGCTCGGTCCCGATGTGCGTGATGATGCTGTTGTAGGCACTGACCACAGAACTGATCTGCTCCACCATCGCTTCGTCATCGCGCTCGACCTGGATGGTGATGGTGTCCGACGGAGCCTCCAGGTTGAGGTTGAAGGTCACGCCGCTGATGGCACCGTCGATCTCGTTGTCCGAGTCGTTTACCTCGATGCCGTCGATGTAGAACACCGCATCCTGCGCCGCGCGGGTCTCGGTGAAATTCGGAACGGTGCCGGACCCAGTGAGCCCAGAGGTGTCGAGAGACACCGCGTAATCGGCACCTGTGTCCTCTCCGACGATGACCAACCGGTACGGTGTAGTTGTGCCGGTGTCCATGATGTAGGCCCGAACCCCGTCCACCTCATCGTTGATGGTGGCCACAAGCTCGGTGAGGCTGGAATTGGAACTGTCTACGGTGATGGTCGTCGTGTCACTGCCCACAGTGATGTCCATGGTGCCTTCGGCAATGACACCCGTGGACGTACTGTCCGAAAAGGCGTCCGACACGGACATGGTCGACTGGGCGAGGGTGTCGACAACCACATCGTAGGTGCCGGTCAGGGCGGTTCCGTCGACTTCGACATCCACGATGGTGTCGTCGGAGGAGGTGCCAGTCAGCTGTCGAAATTCCTGAGCGGAGTCGATGTCCTCCAGCGCAGTCTGAAGCGCAGTCATGCGGGTCTGGAGCGTCTCGTACTGGGTCGACCGGTCCTCGAGGACATCGACCTGATACTCCATGTAGTCGCCTGGAACGCTCGAAGCGGCCACCAGGCCCTCGATGATCGTCTCGGTGTCGATCCCCGACGAAAATGCGCCGATGCTGAGGGCCACGGGTGTCTCCCTAGTCCAGGTCTGAGGTGGTCTCGGTCGGAGCGAAGCCGCTCGAGGGGGAGAGCCCCCCCGAACGGCCTAGCCATCTACACTATAGGCTGGAAAGCTCCCGTTCAGGAACTTCCCTTACCATCTAGCTACTACTGGAGAAGCGAGACAGCACCCTGGTTGATCTGGTTGGCCTGCGAGAGAACAGACACGCCAGCCTGCTGGAGGATCTGGTTCTGCGCAAGCAGAGCCGTCTCGTATCCAAAGTCGGCGTCGCGGATGCGGCTCTCGGCTTCAGTGGTGTTGACCTCGTAGGTACCGAGGTTGTTGAGAGCGCTGTTGAGGCGGTTCTCAACCGAACCGAGCGTCGCGCGGTAGCCCGAGACGGTATCGATGGCGGTGTCGAGGGTGCTCAGAGCGGACTGAGCAGCGGTGACGGTGCTCAGCGCGACACCGGTGATGCCGAGGGTGGCACCGTCGAGCTGGCCGAGGTCGATGGTGATGGTGTCGTTGGTGCTGCTCTGGATGCCGACCTGGACGTCCACCTGGGTCAGGGAGCCGTCGGTCAGGAACTTGCCGTTGAACTCGGTCGTCGCCGCGATCCGGTCGATTTCCTCGGCCAGCTCGGCGTACTCCGTCTGGATGTAGCCACGCTCGGTGGAGCCCAGGGTGTCCGAAGACGCCTGGATAGCCAGCTCGCGAGCACGAGTCAGCAGGCTGGTGACCTCGCTGGAGGAACCTTCCGCGATGGCGATCATCGAGATGCCGTCGTTTGCGTTCCGAGCGGCGACGGTTGCAGAAGCAGCGTCGGCCGCGAGGTTCTCAGCCACACCGAGGCCAGCGGCATCGTCAGCGCCACTTGCGATGCGCTTGCCACTTGCGATGCGCTCGAAAGAGCCCTGGAGGGCCCGCGAGGTGCGGTTCAGTGAGTTCAACGCGAAGGTTGATGCAGTGTTTGTACGTACTGTGAGGGCCATTTGGTTTTCCCCATGGTGGATTTGCCGCAATTTACGGCGGGTTTTGAGCCGGGAACCGGCTCATTTGTCGCTCGGCTGAGGTCAGAAAAACTTGAGTGCCTTTTTGAACTCAGCCGAGAAAATCGAAAAGGTTCCTCCCCGAGTTTGAGCCCATGACCTGGAGAGCGCTGGTGTACGCCGTCCTGAGCTCGGTCAAGCGGGTGTACGTCTCCACGGGATCCGCGTCGACGAGGTAAGAAATTCGAGTCCCGAGGACGACGCCAAGGTTCTCAGCGACGAGCGACGCATCCTCTGCGGTGCCCTGCTTGATGCCCACCTCGGTACGAGCCTCGCTCAGCTGGTCGAGGCCAGTGTCGAGGTCGGTCAGGGAGGCGGTGATGCTGGCGGTGTCGCTCGCGGCCAGTGCTGTAGAGAGGTCGTCGAGCACGGCAAAGATGTCGACGGAGCCCTGGAACACAGAGCTTCCATCCAGGCCGGACTCGACCCACCGGTCACGGCCGACCTGCGTCTCCGGGACTTCCGTGCTTCCCACGTATGTACCGGTGGAGTCGAAGGCCTCGGCGTCGTAGGCATCGCCGCCAAACACGTAGCGATCGCCGAACTCGGTGTTGGCGAGGCTGAGCAACTCGTCGCGGAGCGCGTCCACCTCTGTACTCAGCGAGGCCCGTCCCTCGTCACTGAGGGTCTCGCTGGCTCCAGCGACGGCTGCCTCGCGGGCCATGGACAGCGAAGAAAACGCCGACCCCAAGGCTTCATCCATGTGGATGAGCAAGCTCAAGGTACTCGAGGCGTTGTCCTGCCAGGTCTCCTGATCGGCCATGGACGCGGTGAGACGTTCGATCTCCGCGATGTCCTCCGGAGCATCGGAGGCATGCTGAACGTGGGTTCCCGTGACTGCTGCGGCCTCAGTCTTCGCCAGCTCGACGGCGAGGTTGGACAGCGACGCCGAAGCGCGGTCGAGGAACGACGATCTTGGAACTCGGATCATGGTCAGGCTCCGATGTTCATGAGGGTCTGGAGGAGCTGGTCCGCAGCGGTGATGACCCGTGCGGCAGCGGTGTACGCGGTCTGCAGTGCCACCAACTGGATCGCCTCTTCGTCGAGATCTACCTGCGCGACCGAGTCCCACATCGTCTGGACGTCGGAGAGCTGGTACTCGAGGGAGTCGGCGTCTGCGGCGGCCGAGGCAACATCGCTGCCGATGCTCGACACCAAGCCCGAGATGGCCTCCTCTCCCGTGAGTCCACCGAGGACCGCGGTTTCCTCGATGTCGAGGAGAGCCTGGAGGTTGTCATCATCACCGGCAGCTGCAGTGGAAGCACCAGCAACCGCAAGCAGGGAGGGATCGTCGGCCAGCGAGGCGTCCACCTCGATGGTGAGCGAGGGGTCGGTTGAGGTGTAGCTGAAGACATCGCCACCGGCGGTACCGTTCTGGTCGAAGCCCAGGGCATGCTGGGCGTTGAAGGCGTCCGCCACAGCCTCGACGATGTCGTCGAGATCCGAGAGCCAGGACTCCATGGACTCACGGGAACCGACGAGACCGCCGATCTCACCGCCGATGTCCGCGGTGACCTTGGCGGTTCCCGAGCCCACGTCCACGAGCACCTGAAGCTCACCCGAGCTGTCGAGGGAGGCCGTGAGTGTCCGGGCATCCTTTCCGGAGACCACCGCGTGGCCACCGATGAACACCGTGGCCTGCCCGGTGGAGGAGAAGTCGACCGTCGCGCCCGCCAGATCTCCGGCCTCGCGGATGAGTTGGTCACGCTTGTCGAGGAGGTCGGCAGGCCCCAGGGCGTTGCCGCTCTTGCCGATGCGCTTGTTGAGGGCGGCGATCTTGGAGAGGGTGGAGTTGATGGTGCTCAGGCGTTCGTCCACGCCATCGTCGATGTCCTCCATGCCGTCTTCCAGGCCCTGAGCGACCCGGTTGACGGTGCCGGCAAAGTCCTCGGCGGCCGCCACAGCAGCCAGCCGTCCGCCCACGTCGGAGGGATCGGCGGACAGAGCAGACAATGCATCGTAGACATCGGACAAGGCACCGTGCACGCCTGTCTGACTCTGCTCATCGAAGTAGGTCTCGGCGAGGCCAAGCACACTCTCTTTGGTCGACGCCTCCGAGGAACTGCCCGCAGCCTCGACCAAGCGCTCCGAGATGAATCGGTCGGTCTGGCGCTCGACCCCGTCCACGTTCACACCGCTGCCGAGCCACCCACCGCTGCGGTACACCGGATCTGCCGTTGAGGTGATGAGCCTTCGACGGCTGTACCCGGCTGTCTCCACGTTCGCGACGTTCTGACTGGCGACATCAATGCCCGCAGAGGCCGCGCCGAGAGCGCGTCGACCCACCGAGAGGGTGTCCAACAGTCCCATCAGAGATCCCTCAAGACGCCTTGACGGCTGTACGTGCCCGGGCCCGCGTCGGGAAGCATGCGCTCCACCACCGAGGAGACCGTTGCACCACAGGTGTGGATCCTGACGTCCAGCGCACGGATTCGTGTGGCGACCTTACGGCCATAGGCACAGTCTTCATCCGTCATCACGGGCAGGATCCGCGTCTCGATCTCGACCTGGATGGCCTCCCTGGCGAGGGTGGCCCGCTCGAGCTTGATCGGGTCCACTCGGCGGCTGGCATCGAGCTGAGCCTTCACCAACTCCTCCCAGCGATCCAGGAACTCCTGTGGAGTCTTGGGCTTACGCAGAGGCGGCTTCTTCCGCGCACGGGATCGCTTCCGACGCATCAGAGCTCCCACACCACGGCATCAATGACTCGGTCCACGTCCAGTTCCCCACCCAGACTTCCAAACGCCAGCTCGTTCTTCATCTGCGCAACCAGATCCGGGCGATACAGATCATCGACCTCACGCACCGTGCCAACCGGTGAAATCACCCGCCGCCCGACCCGAGAGAACTCGGTCACTACGGGCCCGGGGTCAGTCTCGGGACTGACCGGAGGCAGATCTTGGGCCTGCTCCGGCCGCCTCTGCCGGTTCAGCTCGGCTAGCCCCGTGCCCGGAGTTACACCTACAACCTGCAAAAGCAGCTCGGGCCTCATGGAGTTCCATCCTCGGACATGGTCTGGGACGTGGGACGTGGGGGATTCCCAGCAATTACAATATCACGCATCTCCCGTGCACTGAAATGATCTGCGGGGTCGACGGCCACGCCGTCCCTCCTGAGCTCGAAGTGCACATGAGGCCCTGTGGTCCTCCCGGTCATCCCGACC
>JAERSX010000650.1 GCA_016845285.1 Deltaproteobacteria bacterium
GCCGACGTCGAGCTCATGGGAGAGCACATCGAGGCGGGTCTCCGTGCCCTTCTGGAGGTTGCGCATGATGGTCTTGACGGGGAAGGGGACTCCACCCTTGGTCGATACCTCGGCGACCTCCAGCACCTTGAGGGCCTGCCCCTTCTTGTCGAAGTACTCGACCCTACGAGGCAGCTTGTCGCCCTTGTGTACGGTGACCAGCATCCTGCTGTAGCTGGAGCTCTCCGAGGGCTGGACGTCGAGGATCCATGCCTCGTTCGTCTCGGCGCTCAAGGCCTGAGTCCCTCCCTCACTGCCGCTCAGCTCGAAGTCCTCGAAGGCAAAGTCGCTGCCCATGAAGCTGCCGGAGCGTGACTTTCCCGCGATGCGGTTCACACGGTTCAGAGCCGGCAGGTAGAGCAGCTGGTCGTCCGGTCGATCGGGGTGATCGACGATGACCAGCTGGGTGCCAGCGACGTCGGAGGGCTTGCTGAAGCGCGCATAGGACTTGATGACCTCGCCGTCCTTGCGGACCCGCATCTCCAGTTCTCGCACGCGCTCGGCTCCGGTCCGGCTGACCAGGGTCATGCGCAAGGTCTGTATCGAGCTGTCCACTCGCTGGGCTGCGCGGGCCTGTTCCATGATGTCGGCAGGTGTGGGAGAGGCGAGGGCGCTCCCGAGCACGGCGAGGACGAAGGAGAGGACGTGGGGCATGTGGGCTCCAGGCAGGCAGGACTCCCGAGGGACCCGCGCTATTCGTCCGTGGCGCGAGAAAAGTCGAGAAGCTGGCCCGTGTCCCCCGCCCTGGCTCGGTGAGGCGACAGAGCCATGTTGCGGACGAGCGATGCTGTGCGCTCCAGCTGGGCGTAGACCTTGTCGATGCGATCGCGGTGTGCCTGCTCTAGACCTTGAGCAAGTCCGAGGAGCTCGAGGAGGCCCATGGCGGCAGTCAATGGCTGGTTCAGCTCGTGAGCTGCGCTGCGAACCGTGTCGCTCTCGGCCGCCCGCTTCTGCGTGGCGAGGAGCTGATCGGTGGTCTCCTCTAGCCGCGCACGGAGGGCCAGCTCGGTCCGACGGTCCTGGAAGACGCCTACGGTGGCGATGCTCAGGCCATCGGCCCCATAGACCTCTGCTGCCGACAGGGTCACCGGCACCAGCTCTCCGGAGCGTGCCCGGAGCCGGACCTCCATCTCCTGGACCTGGCCCTGCTCGGAGTTGCGGATGTTGCTCAGGACTCGGCGCGAGTCGTGGGGGTCTGCGTAGATGTCTGTGACGTGCAGGTGGGCGCACACCCAGGCTGAGTCGTAGCCCAGGGCACGCTCCGCAGCGCGGTTGAAGACGAGCACACCACCCTGGGGATCTGCAGCCATCACGGGGTTCGGGGTGGCGTCGATGAGTCGACCTAGCAGGTCTTTGGTGGTCTGGAGGTCGCGCAGGGCCTGACGGAATCGGGCCTCTCGCGCGTCCGCCTGCCGGGCCCATTGCCGCTCCACCCGCAGAAGTGGAGCGAGGGTGGACTGCACCTCTGCAGGCTCGAAGGGGGGCACGAGGACCGCGAGGGCGCCGGCCGCCAGGGCCTCGACCGCAGCGGCGCGGTCCCGCGCGACCGCGACCGGCAACAGATCGTCCTCCACGAGAGACCGCACCGTCTCGGGGCTCCCATCACTGACCATGATGAGATGGGCGGTCTCGGTGATGGCAATGCCCAGGTCGGCAAGCACTTGGAGCAGAGGATCCGGCGGGGCTCCGCGCAAGGCGATGCGACGGCTCATTCCTCTCCTGTTCCGGTCCGACGAGCGTGCCAGGCGGCCACCGTCCCGGAGTGTACGGCAGGAACAGGTACGCCCGCCTCGGCCGCGCGTAGTCTCACATCCTCGTGTTCCGGCGCGGCATGCAGGATCTCGCCGTTCAGGGCGCCAACCTTCACCCGCACAGGTCCGAAGGCGGTGTCGACACGGTCGTGCCAGCGGTCGAGCACCACGCGGTCCATGATCTGGTGCCGGTAGCCGAAGGAGGAGCCATGACGCAGGAGCGTGATCCCGACATCTCGCGCCATCGGTGGTGTGCACAGCACCTCCACCAGCACGCCCTGTCGCCCCTTCTTCATGAGCGCTGGAGCTGCGATGACGTCGAGGGCTCCGGCGTGAAGGAGGGCATCGACGAGCGCGGGCAGGTGCTCGCCGCTCAGATCGTCCATCTGGGCGCGCAGGACCGCCACCCTCGTGGGTGATGAGGACTCGGTGCGATCCCCGAGGACCAGGCGGACGACGTTTGGGGTGGCCCGGGTGTCCTTCGTGCCGGCTCCGACCCCCACGCGCGCGATTCGCATGGCGGGGTAGTCACCGGGCTCGGCGAGGGCGGCTACGAGGGCTGCGCCGGTGGGGGTGACCTGTTCGAAGCCGGGGATTCCGGGACGCACGGGCCAGCCCTCGAGCAGGGCCAGGGTCGCTGGAGCGGGCAATGGGATGGGGCCGTGCTGGGAGCTGGTGGTGCCGGAAGCCACGGGAAGGGCTCCACAGACCAGCTCGTCGACCCCGAGGTGCTCGAGAGCGAGGCAGACTCCCAACAGATCGACGACGGAGTCGACGGCGCCCACCTCGTGAA
>JAERSX010000651.1 GCA_016845285.1 Deltaproteobacteria bacterium
CCGGAGCACGACCCCTCGCTGAGCGAGTCCACCCCTCGCGCCACCACCGACCTCCCCCTCGACGGCCGCACCATCGACCCCACGGATCCATCGCTGCAGGCTCGCGGCATGAAGCTCGAGTTCGTCGAGCTCTCCCGCGACATCGCTGAGCTGAAGACCGCTCGGATCAACTTCGTGAAGGGCAACGAGGGGCGCCAGACCAAGGAGACCATGTCGGATGCAGGCTGGCTGGAGCTGCTGGAGGAGCGCTTCGATGCGCCGGTCCGGTCGCTGGAGGCCGAGGTGGTTGCTCTCCGCGCGCGAAAGGCGGCGGCTGCGCAGGACTGAGCCCGACCCGCTTGGTGTCAGGTCCGGCTCGGCGTGCCGGAGGCGCTGTGGCACGATCCCCCTTGGTTCCTTGAGCAAGGGTGGTTCGGCATGTCTCTCCGGTCCCAGGCTCTGCTGTCTCTCGGCGCGCTGCTGGCGGCCTGCGCGCCCTACCCCGAGGGCCTCCGGGCCACGCCTGTGGGGTCCGGTCCCGAGGTGCGGGTCGACTGGGATCACGAGCCCCTTCCCGACATCCCCTTTCCCATCGACCTGGCGACCCGGGTGGACCGCACCAGCCCCACGGGCCTGCGCCTGAACATCTCCGAGCAAGCCCACACCGAGCGGGAGATGGAGCTTCGGCGCAAGTTCAACCAGCTCACGGGCTTCGGCGTCTTCGCCCCCATCAGCGTGGCCTTCGAGGCGCCCCTCGACCTCGACGAGGTGCACGAGCGTCACCGCACCGAGGCGGACTGGGGCCCCGATCGCCACGCCGACGACGCCTTCTTCCTCATCGACGTCGACCCTGACTCACCGGACTTCGGGCAGCCCATAGACCTCGACGTGGGCCATGGTCGCTACCCCCTCGACGTCTACCAGACCGATCGCTACTTCGACAACGATGCCCACGCCGACAGCGTGTCCATCGCCTTCGACACCGTCGACGAGGACCTCGACGGTGACGGCGAGCTCGACTGGGGCGAGGACACCGACAACGACGGCTACCTCGACCTCCCCAACGTGTACCCGGAGGGCGGCGACCCCCGCTTCGATCTCATGGGCTGGTACGAGCGACAGACCGACACGCTCATGGTCCGACCCGTGGAGCCCCTGCGCGAGGAGACGATCTACGCCGTGGTGCTCACCGAACGCCTCGTGGGCGAGGAGGGCGAGCCCATTCGCTCGCCCTGGGACTTCGTGAACCACACCCGGCAGACCGAGGCGCTGTTGCCGGTCGTGGACGCCCTGGCAGACCTCGGCGTGGGCACCGAAGAGATCGCCTTTGCCTGGACCTTTACGACCGGCCGGGTGACCGGCGACATGGTCGACGCTGCGCGTGGGATCCGAGGGGAGGGTCCCTTCGCGGACGCACTGGCGCCCTGGCCCGGCGGGGTCCACACCGCCGCGCGGCTGAACGACTTCGAGGACGAAGGCCCGTCCCACGAGGTGCCCTCCGAGATCCTCGTGGGCCTGCTCCTCGATCTGGGCCTCTTCAGTGGCGACGGGGCCGAGGTTCTCGGCGACAACTACCTGGCCTTCTCCGATCGCTTCGTGGGGGGGCAGGTGGACGTGCCCTACCTGTTGGGAGACCGGGACGGCGACGACGACAGCGACGAGTCCTGGGAGCTCGACCCGCTGACGGGCGACATGGTCGTCGAGAACATGACGGTGTCCTTCGACTGTGCCCTCCCCGTCGAGACGGAGACCGTCAAGGCGCCCTTCCCGGTGGCCATCTACGGACACGGCTACGGCTCGAGCCGCTTCGAGGCCTACACCTTCGGCTGGGGCCTCAACCGCGTGGGCATCGCGCTCTGCACCTTCGACTATCCAGGCCATGGACCCACCTTGAGTCCTGAGGAGGAGAGCCTGGTGCGTGCCGTCCTCGCGGCCGAGAAGCTCGAGCCCTTCGGTGACCATCTCTGGAACGCCCGCCACCGGGATCTCGACAACGATGGCCGTCCGGACAGCGGCAGAGATCAGTGGTCGGCCGACGTGTTCCACACCCGGGACATGGTGCGACAGGCCGCGCTGGACACGGCCCTGTTGGCCCAGTCCTTCCGTGACTGCGGCGAGGGCGACATGGCCTTGCCCGACGGCGGCACGGCGCCGAGCTGTGACTGGGATGGCGACGGCTCCCCCGACATCGGCGGCCCGGACGTACCCATCTTCGCGGTGGGGGGGTCGCTGGGTGGCATCAACCTGGGCGTCTTCGCCGCGATCTGGCCCGATCACGAGGGTGTGATGTCCCACGTCGGTGGTGCCGGCCTCCTCGACATCGGGGCCCGCACCCAGATCAGCAACGCCGTCGAGGCCATGTACGGCCGGATCTGGGGCCCCTTCGTGGTGGGCTACCCCACCGACGCCGGCGGCCTCGAGGTGCACAGCTACGCGGTGAGCTCGGTGAGCATGCGCAGCCAGAAGCTGGCCACGCTCGCCGCGATCCCGGCCCTGGGCACCGTGGAGGTGGAGAACCTGCACACCGGCGAGCTCGTCGAGGGGATGATCCCCGACGATGGTCGATTCAGGGTGGGCATCGGGGCCGACGGGCTCACGCCGCCCGAGAAGGCCGCGCTCCTGGACATGGATCCCGAGGTGCTCCTCGAGGGAGGCACCTATGAGGTGGACGACACCACGGTGCTGGGTGATCCACTGGTGGTGCGGATCTACGACGCTGCGGGCGCGCTCGTGCAGGAGATCTCCGAGTACCAAGAGGATGTCGAGCACGAGGGGGTCTTGCTCCGTGCCGGGCAGGCCGTGGTGAGCCCGACCCATGGCATGGGCTACATCAAGTCCTCGCCCGAAGCGCGCCGGGCGGGCAGCGTGTTCGCCGCGGTGGTGGAGCCCGGAGACCCGGCCGCCTATGCCCCGGCCTACGACAAGCGGCCCTTCGAGGCCATCGGCGGAGAGCCCCGCAATGTGCTGCTCGTGCCGAGCGTGGGCGACCCCATCGTGAGCTTCAACACCGGCGTGGCAAACGCCCGGGCTGCGGGTTGGCTGGAGCGCGTCGAGGACGACGAGCGGTACGGGATGTCCGTCGACCGCTGGCTCCTCGAGCGCAAGGTGGTCCACAGCATCGCCTCGTCCGATGGCTACGTCTGCGCGAACGACGCAGCGTGTCTCTTCGACCCAGACGATCTCGACAACGGCACCGACGGGAGCGGGGCCCCCAGCGATGATCCCCTGCGGGTGAGCGTGGAGCACGACAGCGGGACCAGCGGCCTGCGCATGGCCTACATCTCGCCCACGGGCACCCACGGCATGGGCATGCCGGAGCCCGACGAGGCCTTCGACCACAACACCTTCCACCTCATGCAGACGGCATGGTGGTTCGCGACCCAGGGGCAAGAGCTCCGCGACGACGCCTGCCTGCACGACCTGAGCTGCGACTTCCTGCCCCCGATGCCCGAGGAACGCTAGCCGGCTGGGTCACGGTGGCGGTCACCCAGATGCGGCGAGGACTGCCAGAATTGGAAGAGCCGGAAGCCATCTGGGGGGGGGCTTCCGGCTCAGCTCTGTTCGATGGTCGGGGAGACAGGATTCGAACCTGCGACCCCTTGACCCCCAGTCAAGTGCGCTACCAGACTGCGCCACTCCCCGAAAGAGCCCACCGGAGGTAATGCTTCCTTGGGGGGGCTGCAAGGGGGGATTCAGGTCTCTTCCATCTCCAGCTTGAAGTCCTGGATCGCATGGCGCAATGACTCGATGCGGTCGAGGGCTTCACGGATCCGGGCTGGGTCGATGGAGCTCTTGGCGTCGCCGGAGCTACCCGCCAGGACCTTGCGGGCACCAGCGATGGTGTAGCCCTCGTCGTGGAGCAGGTGCTTCACGCGGAGGAAGTGGCTCAGATCGGGCTTGCGGTAGAGCCGCTGGCCGGAGCTCGACCGGTGCGGCTTCATCTTGAATTCGCTCTCCCAGTAGCGCAGCACGTGCGCATCGACGCCCACCAGCCTCGCCACCTCGCCGATGCGGAAGTAGAGCTTGTCGGGGATGTCGGGGGTCGCGGACTCAGGGCTGTCGTCCAGCTCTCCGGCCTCGCGGGCGATCTCGGCAGCCTGACGGATGCGGTCGCGGGTGTTCGAGGCCATGAGGAACTCCGGGTAGACGGTGGCCGAGGCGGTGGCCTCAGCGTTCGTCCTCGTTGAGGGCGGCGCGCAGGACCTGCGAAGGCTTGAAGGTCATCACTCGCCGGCGGGCGATGATGATCTCCTCGTTGGTCTGGGGGTTGCGGCCACGACGGGCCGCCTTGTCGCGCACGATGAAGTTTCCGAAGCCGGAGATCTTCACCTTCTCGCCCTTCACCAAGGCGGTACGCATGGTGTCGAAGACCTCGTCGACGAGCTCACCAGATTCCTTCTTGGTCAGGCCGACCCGTCCGTGGATCTGATCGACCAGCCGCGCCTTCGTCAGGGTGTCGGACATGCTCCGATCGCTCCTCAGGACCCGGTGTCCTCGGTGTTGTCGTCACTGGATTCAGTGGCGTCGTCGTCGTCGTCTCGGTCCCACAACCGGAAGGTCAGGGAGTCAGTCCGAGCCTCGCCTTCGGTGCCGTTGGTCTCGAGGAGCTTCTGGTAGAAGCCCTCGTCGGCGCTGTCGCGATCGAGGTCGAATTCGTCTTCGCCGCGGCCCTCAGGGGCGATGCGTACGCTCGTGCGGTCCACAAGATCTTCGTAGTCGTCGAAGACCTCGACCACCACCTCGTGTTCGGTTCCCACGGGCCCGCCGCCAGGATCGACACGAGCCCAGCCGATGGTGACCTGACCTGTGCTGCTGGTGAGGTCGATCTCCACAGGATCGAGGACCTCGTCGCCCACGATGATCTCCAGGCTGTCTTCCGAGGAATTCACCTGGGTATAGGTCACCTCCTCGTCCTGCTTGCAGGCCGAGAGGGCGATCAAGAGCACCAGAGCGGCGCGGGAGCCGGCGAAGTTGCGGCCCACGTCAGGCCAGGGCAGCCTTTGCTGCGGCGACGATCTCGCCGAAAGCATCCGCGTCCTGAATGGCCAGCTCCGAGAGCATCTTGCGGTTCAGCTGGATGTCGGCCTTGTTGAGGCCGTGCATGAAGCGGCTGTAGCTCAGCTCGTGCGGCATCAGGGCCGCCGAGATGCGAGCGATCCAGAGCTGCCGGTACTGACGCTTCTTCTCCTTGCGACCGCGGAACTTGTAGGCCCGCGCCTTCATCACGGCTTCGTTGGCCTGGCGCCGGGTCTTGCCGCGGGCGCCGAAGAAGCCGCTGGCGTTGTCGAAGAGCTTCTTGGTGCGCGTCTTTCGGATTTGTGCGCGCTTTACGCGTGCCATGGTCGTCTCCTTTGATGGGCCGCTTCCCTGCTCCCGCGAGTGCGGGGCGGTGACGGCGGGTCGACCGGGTGAGGCCCGCAGAACGGACCGGGAGGTGAGTGGAATCCAGGAGCCAGGGGATACCCGGAGAACGGGTGAGGACCAGCTCCCTGGACTTTAGTTGGGAAGGAGCCGCTTGATGTGGCGGGCGTCCTCGTCGCGCAGGATGCCGCCGCTGCGGGCCTGACGCTTCATCTTCTTGCTGCGCTTCTCGAGGATGTGGTTCCGCTTCGCGCGCTTGAACTTGATCTTGCCGGTGCCGGTGCGGCTGAACCGCTTCTTGGCACCGCTGTGGGTCTTCATCTTGGGCATCGGGGTCTCCGGCGAGCGCGCTCGTGCGGGTCTCGGCCTTAGGCTTTCTTCTTGAGGGGGGCGAGGATGATGAACATCTGGCGGCCTTCCATGCTCGGGCGCTGCTCGATCACGGCGAGGTCGTCGCACGCCTTCGCGATCTCCATG
>JAERSX010000652.1 GCA_016845285.1 Deltaproteobacteria bacterium
GTTCCCGCAGCATTTGTCGGCTTGCTCTTCGCACGCCATCACTGGCCGCTGGCCTACAAGCGCAACATGGCCGGGATGGTCCGAAGCCAAGGCCAGACAAGAGCGCTGGCCCACACAAGCTCCGACGAGGACGACGCCCCGCCCGCCCGGCTGGTCCGCCGAGCCCGAGACGAGCTCGCCGCCTTCGAGCAGATGCTCGACGAACAAAAAGACGAGCTACCAGCCCCCGCGGCCCGTGAGCTCGCCGAGAGTGTCACCGGGCTGGGCCAGCAGGTGACCTGGATCCAGGCACAGCTCGAAGCCCACGAGGCCGAGCTCCGCCGCCTCGAGGCCGGCCGCGACGCCGTCGACACCAAGGCCATGGCCCGGAGACTCGACCGCCTCCAGGCCCTCGCAGACACTGGAGAGGTCGTCGATCAGGCCGAGGTCGAGCGCATTCGCGCCACCATGGACCTCGAACAGACCACCGTCTCCGGCATGGCGGAGCTCGACGCTCAGGTCACGGCCCACATGGCACAGCTCCTGGAGATCTGCGCGGCGGCCGCAGAGGCCAGACGCGCACTCTTGGCTGACCCGACACCCGCCCAAGCCTCACCCATGGCAGAGGAGCTCCAGCGGCGGACGGCAGCCCTGCGCGCCACCCAGCGCGAACAAGGTGGGCGCTGACACAGTGATCGAAAGGCGAGCCGCGACTTAGGCGGACGCGGCCTCGTCGGCCCGGCCCTGCCCGGCCTCGAGGGCATCGTGCAGGTCGTCGATGCGGTCGTCGAGACGGTCGACCATGGACTGCAGGGCCTCGCGGAGCTCCTGCGTGGCCTCGAGCTTGTCTTCGGCCGAGACGATGGGGCTGGCCCACTCCGAGGCGTCGACGATGGCCTTGGCCACCGTGCGCTCGACGACCGACCAACGGATGACGCCGATCTCGTCGGCCTCGTAGCTGTCGGGCTCCATGACGATCAGGGGCTTGGCCTCGAACACCTCGGCGAGGAAGTCCTCGAGCTCGGGCACGAGCGTGGTGCGAAAGTACAGCTCCTGCCGCGCCTGGGGCTTGCCGTCGACCGCGTGGCGGAAGAGCTCGGTGATCTTGGTCATGTGTTCTCCAGATGCCCGGCGGACCGGGCGTGTGAGCCAACCCATGGAATGGTCCGGCTCGGGTGGTTTCATCGGCGAACAGAGCGAACGCCGACGTGGCGAAGAGCCAGTGCTCATCGGCCACATTCAGTGTCTTCAGGTGCGAGCAGATCCCGACCGAAGACACTACCAATTTATCGGATCACCCCACCCCATGCAACCGCTTTTCATCGTGGTGGACATTGGTTGTCCGCCGCGATGACGCCGTGATCATCGGCACCCTGGGCGGACAAGATCCGACCGCAAGGACATGCCGTACGCAACGACCAGGTGGTCTACAGACCTTCTGTGCACCGACATCTGTCCACACCCTCGCTGGCACGGGCTGATCCCCGACAAGCCATGGCGACAATCCCCGCTCGATCCACCACAAACGCGCTACCGTGGGGGTGACACGAGGTCGCGATGAAGAAGCCGACGGTGATCCTGGAAGCCTGCCCCGAGTACGACGTGGCGAAGATCCGGGAGATCGTGCGCCGGGGCCTGGAGACCCTCGATCTGCGCCCCCACGGCAAGACGCTCATCAAGCCCAACTGCGTGGCCGCGGGCAAGCACTTCCCCCATGCCTACACGCGCCCCGAGTTCCTCGAGGGGGTGCTCCAGGCGCTCCAGGAGCGCGCCGAGCCCGGTGCCGTCGAGAGCTGGACCTTGGGCGAGCGCTGCGGCATCACCGTGCCCACGCGCTTCTCCTACAGCCAGGCCGGCTACCTGCCCATGCTCGAGCGCGTCGGCGTTCGGCCCAGCTACTTCGACGAGGAGACCCAGGTCGAGATCCCGATGTACCACCAATCGCGGCTGCGCGACTCCATGTTCTTCCCCGAGCCCATCGCCACGGCCGACTTCTTCGTGAACTGCCCCAAGTTCAAGGCCCACCCCTGGACCACGGTCACCTTCAGCCTGAAGAACTACATCGGCATCCAGGACGATCGACACCGCCTCATCGACCACGATCACAAGCTCGACGAGAAGGTGGCCGACCTCCAGTACGCCATCCAGCCCCAGTTCATCTGCATCGACGCCATCACCGCCGGCGAGGGGCGCATGCTGACGCCCATCCCCTTCGATCTCGGCCTGGTCATCATGGGCGACAACCAGGTGGCCTTCGACGCCGTCTGCTGCCACATCATCGGGCTCGACCCCCTCAGCGTGCCCCACATCCGGATGTCCCACGAGCGCGGCTTCGGCCCAGTGCGCCTCGAAGACATCGACATCGTGGGCTCCATCAGCCTCGAAGAGGCCAAGGCGCGCGCCGAGGGCTTCCGCGTGGGGCTCATCCGCGTGGAGGACTACTTCCAGGGCACCAACATCAAGGCCTACGCCGGCCCGCCTCCGGGCGGCAAGGACGACGACTACTGCTGGGGGGGATGCCCGGGGAGCATCGAGGAAGCCATCGAGATCCTCCGCATGTTCGACCAGCAGACCGACGAGAAGATGCCGCGCATCCACGTGGTCTTCGGAGCCTACGAAGGCGAGATCGACGCCAAGCCCGACGAGACCGTGGTCTTCATCGGTGACTGTGCCACCTGGACCGGCAAGCTCCACGGCGAAGGCGTCGAGATCGAGTCGCTCTACCAGGACCGCTCCACCCTCGACCCGCACACCGCCACCGCCGACGACGTCTTCATGAAGATCGCCTCGGTGACCTGGCGCTTCGTCGGCCACAAGCCCGGCGAGGTGGTGCGGCTGGCCGGCTGCCCGGTGTCGGTGGCCGAGAACGTGCTGGCCCTCGTCAACCTGGGCAAGCTCAACAACCCCTACTTCGACTTCGAGCAGTCCATTCCCTTCACGAGCTCCTACTTCTCATGGAAGACCCACGCCGCGCTGAACCGACTCAAGGGCAAGGTCTACCAGCGCTCCGGCCCCACGAAGCGCGGCGAGTCGCGGCCCAGTCAGAACCTGCCGCCCGCGGGCCACCCCACGCCCCTCGAGCAGGAGGACGCCGACGCCGCGAAGTAGGCTCGGCTCATGTGGTTCGAACAGCTCATGGGCTTCGCCGAGGAGTCACCCGAGCAGGTACGGGGCCTCATCGCGGTCGACGGTGAGCACCTCGTCTCCTCGGTCAACGGTCGCCGGGTCGCCTTCGGGCGCCTGAGCACGCCCTCCCTGGCCGAGCTGCGGGCCGCGGCCCCCGACGCCGCCGACGGCCCCCCGAGCACCATCCGCGAGGTGGTGGGCAACGTGGCCCACCTGCACGCAGATCCCGTCAACGCGGGCGCGCTGTTCCAGGCCGCCTCCCAGTTCAACCTCCTCGAGATGGTGGGACCGGGCGTCACCCCCGAGGAGGGCGTGGGCATCTACGCACACGACCGCACCCAGGGTCCGGCCTGCGCCATCGCCTGTGGCGGGGGCACCATCTACCGGAACTACTTCGCGCCCGTGCGAGGTGGACTCGGGCAGACCGCCGACCGCCAGATCGACTGCCTCGCCGAGCTCGAGACGGCGCTGGGCGGCCCGGGGCTCTGGGAGATGCGCAACGGCTATGCCCTGCCCACCGCCGCGGGCCTGGCGACGGCGCGCGCGGCCCTCGAGAAGGTCGACGAGGCCGGGCGGGACGAGCTCCGCGGGCTGCTGCGGGTGGGCGTCCAGCACGACGTCGAGGTGCTCGGCACCAGCCACCGGGTCACCCAGGTCTACGGCTCAGCCACCCCCGTGGCCTACAGCGGCCTGTCCGCACAGGACTGGGCACCGGTGGCACGGCTCGTCCTCGAAGCCTCCTACGAGGCCACCCTGCTCCAGGCCCGGGCCGCGGGCATCCAGACCGTCTTCCTCACGCTGCTGGGCGGCGGGGTCTTCGGCAATCCGTGGCCCTGGATCGAGGCCGCGATCACCCAGGCCCTCGACCGTGTGGCGGGTCTGGACGCGCGGATCGTGAGCTACGGACGCTCGAGCCCCCAGGTCCGAGCCCTGGTCGCCGCACGCCAGGCCTGAGGGCGGGCCGACCTCCCCGGAGTCCTCGATCCCTCGTCCCATGGGGTCGGCCTTGCACGTTTAATAACAGGTGTTACCTAACGGGTGTAAGGAGCCTCATGCCTCCCCGCGTCCGCTTCACCCCCGACCGCAGCCTCGACGGCGCCCTGGCCTTGCTGCGGCGCGAGGGCCTCGACGCGCTCACGGCGCGGCGGCTGTCCAAGGACCTGGGATGCTCGACGGCGCCGCTCTTCCGGGCCTTCGAGAGCATGGA
>JAERSX010000653.1 GCA_016845285.1 Deltaproteobacteria bacterium
GCAGCAGCTCGAACTGCGCCGTCGAACGCAGGCCGCGCGCGCGGTGGGCTGCGTCCACGCGCTGCGCCAGCTGGCTCAGCTGCTCGCCCTTGGCCGCCCAGGGCACGTGGTTGGCCGACTGCCAGGTGACCGTCCACTCCAAGCCGGGTCGGCGAGGCAGCCTGTCGAGGGCCTCCTCGTAACGTTGGACCTCCTCGTCGAGCGACCAGGGAACAGGCGATCGGTAGTCGAAGAACGACCAGGGGGCGACCAGGAAGCGCCGGAGGCCGAGGTCCCAGAGCGCGTCCAGGACGAGCTGGAAGTCCTCCGATGAGGGGTCCATCTCGCCTGGAATCCACGTCGGGAACTCCCCCAGGAAGGCACCGTGGGGCAGGATTGCCGCACCATCCTCACTTCGTTCGATCCACTCGGCGTAGTGCATGACCAGCTGGGTCAGGTCGTCCTCGGAGACGGGACCGAAGGTGGTGGTCCACCACTGTCTCGTTCCCGCGGGAAGCGCATGGCGGTCCCACCCGTACATCGCGTACGCGACCGGGAACTCGTACGGGGTGACGCCGTCGCCCGGTCGCCATCCGAGGAACCAGCCCCCCGTGATGGGGGCGATGGCGGACCCTGTCGTGGCGCTCGACGCCGGGGGCAGCGGCCTGCTGCAGCCGGCCAACAGGAGCAGCCCAATCCCGGCGAGGGCCTCTGCAACAGTGCGCACGGTCAACACGCGGATTCCGTAACATTCCGCCGGGCGGGGTTTTGGGGGGAGTGTGGGCGCACGGCCCGTTCAAGGTCCCGGGTCTCACTGGTCTTGCCCGAGCGGGATCCGGGACTCGCCTCCCGAGCGCTTCGGGCCTGCGGCATCGGCGAGGTTGGATGTGAGGGATGGCCAGCGCGCAGACATCGACGGCGCCTGCGGTCCGTGCTAGCCATGCGCAGAGAGGTGTCGTCGATGTCGAAGTTCGGTTGGTGTCTGATGGTGGGCTTGGTGGCTTGCGCCGGCGACAAAGAAGACGAGGACGACGACGAGGTCGGCGCGAGCGCTGGCTGCGCGGCGATGTGCACAGACCTCGCAGATACCTACGGTCTGCTGACCACCGGCGGTGAGCCCGACACCGAGCTGCCGGGCTGGAGCACGGGGGAGTACTCGGAGACGGAGTACCTGACTTTCTGCGACGGAGCCCCGAGCACCGACTCGTGTGACAGCTGCACGGAGTGGTACTACGAGCAGTTCCTGGAAGCTGCACGGATCTCGGGTAGTTGCAACATCCACTACGGCCACGATGGGCAATCCTGGGACACCGGTGAGCTCGCCTATGCCACCGACGAGTGTGCGATGATCTGCGCCGGGTCTGGGCTGGACTTCTAGGCCCGGCCGAGGTCGTCTCGGTCGAGGACGTTCCAGCCGCTCACCAGGTGTCGGGCGCCGGGCGTGTGTCGAGCTCGATGGTCCAGGCCCCGGGGGCCTGGTGGGCCAGGACATCGTGCCGGCCCGCGGCGAGGCTCCCAGGGAAGAGCCTGATGGCCTTGGAGCTACCTGCTCGCGGCCCCGTGGAGCCGCTGAGCCCATCCCCCTCGGCGCGACCGACCGAGGGCGGCCATGGAGTCCCCAGTTTCTCTCCAGTTAGGCCCTGCGGGACGAACCCGACGTGGGGTGGAGGCCCGGTGAACGAAGACGCGCTCGCGCAGCTCGCCAAATCCTTCCACGTGCCGACCACACTCCTCAAAGAGCTCGTAGGGTTGCTCCGGGCGCGCGACAACGCGCGCTACGAAGACCGCGGCTGTATCGGCCGGGGCGGCATGGGCGAGGTCCGGCGGGTGTACGACCGGGCACTCGAGCGCGAGCTGGCCATGAAGCTCATCCCGCTTGACTGTTCCTCCGACACCTTGGAGCTGCGACGGGTGCTGCGGGAGGCCCGGATCACGGCGCGCCTGCCCCATCCAGGGATCCCTCCCATCCACGACACCGGCACCCTCCCGGACGGGCGCGTCTACTACACCATGGAGGAGATCCACGGAGAGACCCTCGCCGAGGCCATCCTGCGGCGGCGCCGCGCCCCGACGCCAGACAACCTTCGCCTGCTGGTCGAGGCCTACCAAAAGGCTGCGGACGCCGTCGCCTATGCTCACACCAGGGGCGTGGTTCACCAGGACATCAAGCCCGCGAACATCATGCTCGACCACCACGGTGTCGTCCGCGTCATTGACTGGGGCATCGCCCAGACACGGGGCGGGCCCGCCCTCTCGGTCGCAGCCCCGGTGGAGGGCAACGAGGCCCTGGCCTTCGTCCCGCCCAGGACGGAGCAGACCGCTCCCCCGCCTTTCATTGGGCCGACGATACCGGTGGTGCACCCCATTCCGGACACGCCCCAGCCGCCCGGGGGCGGAGACTGGTTCGAGTCCCCAGACACGGGCGCGGCCGGCAAGGTCTACGGGACCCTGGCCTACATGTCGCCGGAGCAGCTGGCCGGAGGGGTGGGTCCCCGAAACGACGTGTGGTCCCTGGGGGTGGTCCTCTACGAGATCATCGCGGGCTGTCTGCCGTTCACCGGAACCAGCACCCAGGTGGTCGAGCAGCTTCGACACGGCGCACCCCACCCCCTCACCGCAGTCGCACCCGCGGACACGCCTCGGGAGCTGGTCGCCATCTGCGCGCGTGCCCTGGCGACACCCGACCAACGCTACCCCGACGCTGGGGCGCTCGCCGAGGCGGTCGCGGGGTGGCTGAGCGGCACACAGCGACGTCGCCGTGGCCTGGACCTCATGGAGCGCGCCGTCGCCGTTCGCGACAGCGCCGATCCCCTCCGAGCGCGGATCGCGACCCTGCGGACGACGGCCGAGGAGGCCCTCGCGGGCGTCGAGACCTGGGCCCCGGAGTCACGCAAGCAGGCGGGGTGGGCCGCAGCAGAAAAAGCGGACGCCCTCGACGTCGGGCTGGCCCGCCTGGACACCGAGGTCGAACACCTGGCCACCGCGGCCCTCACCCAGGCGCGCGAATTGGCGTCAGCCCACGGGCTCCTGGCCGACATCCATCGGGCTCGGCACGCCACCGCAGAGCGGGAGGCCGACATCCACGCCACCCAGCGGGCCGAGCTGTTTCTGCGGTCCCACGTCGACGCATTGCCCCAGGAGAGCCCCACGCGCCAGGCGCACCTCGCCTACCTGGACGGGAGCGGCACCGTGTCCCTCGTCACGGACCCCCCAGGCGCGGAAGTGCACGTGGAGCGCTTCGTGCTCCGCGGTCGGCGGCTGGTCCCAGCGCCCGCGGGCCTGCTCGGCCACACCCCCCTGGTGGAGGCGAGGCTGCCCACGGGCAGCTACCAACTCCGGATTCGCGCCCCAGGCCGCGACGAGGTGCGCTACCCCGTCCACCTCCGCCGCGGCGAGCACTGGGATGGCGTCCGGCCCGGCGACTCGGGCCCCACGCCGATCTGGCTCCCGCCCCGGGGCGCGATCGATCCGGCGTTCTGCTACGTCCCCGCGGGACCCTTCCTCGCCGGCGGCGACCCGGACGCCCGCTTCCCCTTGCCCGCGCGACGGCTGTGGTTGAACGCCTTCGTCATGGCCCGATTCGCGACCACCCACGGCCAGTACCTGGACTTTCTCAACGACCTGGTTCGCCGTGGAGACGTCGACGCGGCCGAGGCCTTCGCCGCCCACGAGCGGTCAGGCAAGGCCGGAACGCGGGGTCCGGTCTGCTACGGGCGGCGCGCGGATGGCACCTTCGAGCTGGTCCCAGACAGTGACGGAGACACGTGGCACCCAGACTGGCCCGTGTTCATGATCGACTGGTGGAGCGCCCAGGCCTACACCGAGTGGCTCGCCGAGCGCTGCGGCGGGTCTCCGCGGCTCGGCCCACCGCGGCTCCCGGGAGAGGCCGAGTGGGAGAAGGCGGCCCGGGGATGCGACGGACGGCTGAGGCCCTGGGGAGACCACATCGACCCGTCGTGGACCAGCATGTGGGGGAGCGCCGAGCGTTGCCTCCCCGCACCCGCAGACAGCTTCCCCATCGACACGTCGGTGTACGGCGTCCGGGGCTTGGGCGGCAACGCCCGGTGCTGGTGCCGCGACGCGTTCGATGAGGGGGCGATGGCGACCGAAGCCCCAAGCCCGCTGTCCCCTCCCAGCGACCACGCAGCGCCCAACGAAAAGCGGGTCGTACGGGGAAGCGGCTTCACCAGCCACGGGGCCGCTGCCCGGAGCGCCGGCCGGTGGCCGTGCCTGCCGGGGTGGACCTACCTCGACATCGGCGTACGCCCCGTGCGCACGGTCCTCAGCTGACCCTCCTCGAGACGCGCAGTGGCCCCCACACGGTGCAGCGGGGGCCCCGAGGTCGCTGGCACGGACCTGTGCGCCTGGGTGGTGCGACACCACGATTTCAGCGCCGCCGCACCGGGGATGGCGTGCATCCTCACCCGTCGCCGTCGGCGTCTTCGTACCAGGCCTCGCCGCAGACCTCGATGGTGACGATGGCCGCGCCCTGGGTGCCGTAGTCGTCGGTGACGGTGACGCTCAAGGCGTGGGTGCCCTCGCTGAGGGGGCCCACCACCTCGG
>JAERSX010000654.1 GCA_016845285.1 Deltaproteobacteria bacterium
CGGAGGCACCGGCTGCCGACACACAGTGACCGAGAGGAGCACAAGTCAGGGCCCGCGGTGCGCTACAGGCCTCTGGCCTCAGTGGCCCGAGTCTTCAGGGCCTAACCACGCCCAGCTGATCTCGCAGCACCTCGGGGACCCATGGGCGCGCGCTTCCATGACAGCAAGGCATCACGGCCACCGGTCGCGGAGCCCACGCCATGCGCCCCCTTCAGGAAGGCCTTCAGCTCTTTCTTTTCTGTCAGCTTGGATTCAGCGAGCAACCTCAGCCATTCGCTGAGTGATTTGCCGGTTTTGGCGGCGAGGTTCTTGATGTTGGCCGCTTCCATTTCCTACGGTGACAGACCCATGGTGGCTCTTCTCCTTCAACGCAACAGATATCAATATGGATCGAAGATGGGGTGTATCTGCGTGGTTCGAGCTCAGTACCGGGCGTCGGATCGCTCTCCGGTTCGCCGGTAGAGCTCAAGGTTCCGCATGGTCTCGGTTGAATCATCCGGAAAGTAAAGACCCGCGTTCACATTCGCCCAGCTCGACTGTTTCCGGATCGGCTGAGCGAAGTTCGCTAATCCTGCGCGGAAAGGGTGCCTTATGCGCCCGTGTCTTTGTCCTGGGCAATCCACCTTGTGTCCTCCGGACCGTTGTCGATACGCCCCTGAAACAGCAAGCGGTTGTCGCACATGTCCAATTCGTCCACCACGATGGACACGACGGCACCCATGCTCCAGATAGTGAGGCGGATGACGGCAACGGTGAGTCCGACGACATGGAGGTCACCGTCACCGGAGACTGCTTCGTCGGCTACTGGAAGCCCGTCGACGACGGCGGCCAGCACATCATCGAGAAGGGCACCATCGAGTCCTACGAGGCGACGGGCGACGAGTCCTGTGACGCAGAGGTGAGCGTGTGGCGCAAGAAGAGTCGGGTCAGCGCACGAAGACCTCGAAGACCTCGTCGACTCCGACAGATGCAACGTCGTAGAGGGGCTCATCGTAGATACGACCCCCGGCGTAGCCGTAGTCCGAGTCGAAGATGAGGTGGCGCTCGGTGCTGCGGTACTCGGTGGTCACGGGGAAGGCCAGATCGGCGGTGTCGTCCTGATCGACCATGAAGTGCACGCGCATGTCGCCTTCGGCGATGAGGCTGTCGGTGGTCTCCGA
This sequence comes from Deltaproteobacteria bacterium, assembly GCA_016845285.1. GTDB lineage: Bacteria > Myxococcota_A > UBA796 > UBA796 > UBA2385 > BH17. The sequence continues at coordinate 1,161 of JAERSX010000654.1, forward strand.
TGACCGGACCTGCAGGGCCGAGCGGCTGCCGTGGCTCCAGATCGACGACGCCCCCGTGGAGCCGGAGAGCTGGGTGTCGATCTCGTCACCCACGGTGCCTCCGCCCCAGCTGCTGTCCGAGATGACGGGCGTCCCGTGGGTCGTGTCCCCCACGTAGGATTCATCGAAGGAGACGCGGTAGAAGGCCTCGCTCAGGTGGTTGTCGTCGCCGAGGGCACCCACGACCTGCTTGCTCTCGAGCACGTCCGCGGCGTCGTACTGGGTCATGCCGGAAGCGTTGAGCGACAGGATCATGGTCCAGCCGCCTCCGTCCGTGGCCATGTCGCAGCGGGCCTCGAAGGGGTCGGTGGAAGAATCGGCGTCGTCGCCGATCCAGAAGGTGCCGTCCGCGGCGTCCGGCACCACGGCCAACAGGTCCTTGCAGTCCACCGCCGGGCAGGCCTCCCACTCGCCGTACCCCTCGGTGACCCCGTCGATGACCTCGTCGCAGTCGTCGTCGACTCCGTTGCACACCTCCGTGGCACCCGGATTGACGGCACCGTCGGTGTCATCGCAGTCGCCACCCTGGGAGACGGAGTCCTCTGGCGGCTCGCAGTCCGAGCCACCCTCCCCTCCCCAGCCGTCGCCGTCCACGTCGGCGTACCAGTCCACCTCGGGATCGGTGACCCCGTCGCAGTCATCGTCGACGTCGTTGCACTCCTCGGTGGCGCCGGGATTGATGGCGGCGTCCTCGTCCTCACAGTCCTCGTCGACGCCGTAGCCATCACCGTCGAGATCGTCGTCGGGGGTCTCGGGATCGCAGTCATCGTCGACGCCGTTGTAGGGCACCTCCTCGTCCGCGCAGTCGTCGGAGGTCTGATCTCCTGTGTCACCGCCATCGGCCTTGTCGCTGCTACCCACGGGGCTGGTGTCGGCTCCACAGGCAGGAAGGCCGAGGGAGAGGGCGAGGGCAAGGAGGGGAGAAGCACGCATCACGGTCACCACGTCTGGTGCGGAGCCACTGCCCCCGGAGCCGAGCGCCACGACAGAGTCCGCCATCGCCCCTATCACGGGGGGCTGGTTCCTCGGATGGCGACCGGGCGACGGCGCCCACCCGTACGAGTTCCCGGTCGCGTACGCGATGTACGGGTGGGACCGCCATGCGCTTCCCGCGGGGACGAGACAGTGGTGGACGACCACCTTCGGTCCCGTCTCCGAGGACGACCTGACCCAGCTGGTCACGCACTACGCCGAGTGGATCGAACGAAGTGAGGATGGTGCGGCAATCCTGCCCCACGGTGCCTTCCTGGGGGAGTTCCCGACCTGGATTCCAGGCGAGATGGACCCCTCATCGGAGGACTTCCAGCTCGTCCTGGACGCGCTCTGGGACCTCGGCCTCCGGCGCTTCCTGGTCGCCCCCTGGTCGTTCTTCGACTACCGATCGCCAGTACCCTGGTCGCTCGACGAGGAGGTCCAACGTTACGAGGAGGCCCTCGACAGGCTGCCTCGCCGACCCGGCTTGGAGTGGACGGTCACCGGGCAGTCGGCCAACCACGTGCCCTGGGCGGCCAAGGGCGAGCAGCTGAGCCAGCTGGCGCAGCGCGTGGACGCAGCCCACCGCGCGCGCGGCCTGCGTTCGACGGCGCAGTTCGAGCTGCTGCGGACCCGCCCCTTCGACA
>JAERSX010000655.1 GCA_016845285.1 Deltaproteobacteria bacterium
CACCATCAGCATGGTCTCGTCCGCCAGAAAGATCATGCCCGAGCCGATGGGCAGGTTCATGGACTCCCAGGGCTCGGAGAGCTCCATCTGCCACTCGTCTTCGACGGGGTACTCGTCGAGGACGACAGCTTCATCGCCACCGCACATGCAGGCCAGCAAGAAGAGGGTGGCGACGGAGGCGGACACGAGAGAGAGGCGCTTCATGAGGCTCCTGAGGTTTGGGGCGGCATAGCGCTCGGTCGAGTCCGGCGCCATATGCGCGGCGAAACGTGCGCAGCGCTGGCTACGATAGGGAGAGAGATCCCGAGGCGGAGGTTGGCGATGGGAACGTTCTTGAAGATCGGGCTGTTGGCGTTGGCGTGGGCCCTGCCGGCTACAGCCTCGGCCGACGAACAAGACGACGAGGCCGGTGAAGACGACGGGGGCGAGGCCGGCGAACACTCGGGCTACCGCGACGTCGATCTGGTGGACGGCGGTCGCACGAAGATGGAAGACAAGCGCGACTACACCATGGCGCTGATCCCTGGCTTGTCGATCATCCCGCCCGGCTTCAAGGTCCGCTTCCAGTTCAGCTTGAGAGACAACCTCACCCTCATCGCGGGGGTGGGCTACGCGGGCTTCGGCTACGGCAGAGAGACCTCGGTCGACGACATGGCGGAGGACAGCCATTCGTCTGAGACCGATGGGAGGCGGTACCCCGTCCTCGCTGGCGTTGACGAACAGCCCACCGGCAACGGCAGGCACGGCTTCTATGTCGGGCCCCGCGCGCTCTACCGGAAGGGCGACACCAGCTTCAGCCTGTTCGATTGGGATGCGCAGGTGGTGCGCACCATCGTCGTGGCGCGGCTCGTGTTGGGGTACTCCATGGTGCTGGATCCGGGCATCCTCATGAAGGCGGGGGTGGGCGCTGGCTACCGTGCCTCGGTGGGCTCCTTCGACACCGAGCTGGTCACGTCGGACTCGAGCTTGTCGAGCTCCGTACCCGCCATTGAGATCAACGTGGGCTGGGCCTTCTAGAGAGGGCGACCGGTTCCTGCTCGCAGGGCTCTCGGTCGCTCTCAGTCACCGAAGTATGCGACCACAACCTCGTCCCAGAGCGTGTCTTCGGACCACGTTGCCTCGAGGTAGCTGTCGCTCAGCTCGCCGCGTACCGGTGCGTAGATGCTGAGCCCGGTCGCGTTGCGCAGCTGGTCGCCGTTGGTGTGGTTGGCGATGACGGCCTCGTCCAGCGCTGCGCCCACCGCCTCGGCGTAGGGCTGAAGCGTGGTGTCGTCGATGCGCGCCATGAGGTGACCGAGGTCGCGGTCGTTGGGGCTGCCGCCCCACTCGAAGCCCAGCGCCCCGTCTGCGGCCCGGTACAGGGCGTCTTCGGCATCCTCGCTCGCCAGGGCCACCTCGGCGAAGGCATCGAGCTCGGACTGCAGCGCGTCCATGGCGCCCAGGTCGATGACCGACTTGGCAGTGTCGCCCGATTCCCAGAAGCGGAGCGCGATGGCCTCGCCCAGGGCCGCACCGTCCATGGTCGGGTCGGCCACGAGGTCGTCGGCGAGGGTGTCATAGGGCCAGCCGTCCAGCGAGACGTAGTCCTGGCTGGCGACGTAGGTCTCGCCGTAGGGAGCGACGGCGTGGGCGATCTCCCAGTTGCCCATGAGGCAGGCGTCCATGCCGATGAGATCGAAGGGCTTGCCCACGATGGCCATGCCGTCGGCCAGCATGCTCTCCATCTCGCCCTCGGCCACCGAGATGTCGTTGCCCGTGTCGTAGTCGGAGCTGATTCCCTTGACCTTGGGGTCGGGAGGGGCGCCGGTGAGCGACCAGCCCCAGCCGTGGTTCCAGATCACCAGGGCGACCCGCTCGGCGGGGTAGTTCTCCACGCCCCATGCCACGAAGTCGACGACGGTCTGGGGATCGCCCGAGTCCACGGCACCGAGGTCTTCAGCGACGGGCGAGGTGATGAGCCAGGGGTCTTGGTTGCGCTCGATGCGGTAGCGGCGGGCGCCGGTCCAGTCGCCATCGTCGGTGCTCTGGCCGGAGCTGCGGTCGAGCTGGACCAGCAGGTTGACCTCGTCGGTGCTGCCCACCTTCTCGAGCTCGTTCACGTCGATGAGCGCGGCGGACTCGAGGTCGTTGTCGCCGTTGATGAAGACGAGGAAGGTCCACTCGGCGAGCTCGTCGTCGGTCTTGGTCTCTTCGGGGGCTGCGACCGACCCGGCCGGAGAGGCCCCTGACAGAGGCGGCGGTGGGGGGCTCGTGTCGCCGTCGTCGTCGTCGTCGAACGATGCCATCACCACCGTCGCCGGCTCCACGGGAGAGCATCCGAGGAGCAGAGCGAGGATGGCGAGTGGCGCGCGCATGCCGGGCCATCGTAGCCCGCCATTGCGCCCTCCGCGCCTTCTGCTGTGTGACCTGTGCTGGTCACCTCCGCTGCTGCGTTAGCAGCCGCGCACGTCGTGGAGATTGTCATGTCCGATGTACTCGCCGCAGCCGATGGCCCCGGCGTCGTCATCTACAAGACCCAGCGCTGCCCCTACTGCGTGGCCGCCAGCCGCTACCTCCGCGAGGTCAAGGGCGTCGAACCCATCGAGATCGACCTCACCCGTGACATGGACGCACGGATGGCGCTGAAGGAGAAGACGGGCAGTCGGACCGTGCCCCAGATCTTCATCAGCGGACAGCACATCGGGGGCTACGACGACCTGCGGGCCCTCGAACGCCAGGGTGGCCTCGACCCCCTGCTGGCCGACGAGGCCTAGCGCTCCCGACGACGACGGCAGAGGTCATCGG
>JAERSX010000656.1 GCA_016845285.1 Deltaproteobacteria bacterium
CATCTCATCCCTCGCGGGGCATGACCGTGGCCGACGCGGAGATCATGGCCACGGTCATGCCCCGCGAGGGATGAGATGACCTCGGCCCCTGCGCTGCGGCTCTCGGTCGACGATCGGGGCGAGCCCGAGGTGTTCGCGTCCCTTCAAGGGGAGGGACCACACATCGGACGGCCCTCGGTCTTCGTGCGGCTGAGCGGCTGCAACCTGAGCTGCAGCTGGTGCGACACGCCCTACACCTGGAACTGGGTCGGCACCCCCTTCACCCACCGCGCCAGCCGCAAGTACGAGCGGGCCGAAGAGCGCGTTCGTGTCGAGCTCGACGACCTCGTGAGCCTGATCGCTGGGCTGTCCTCGCGGGCGATGGTGTTCACTGGTGGAGAGCCCATGCTCCAGCAGCCGGCCCTCGCTGAGCTGCATGGCCGTCTCGTCGCCCGCGTGGGGCCCGTGACCGTCGACGTGGAGACCAACGGCACCGTGCGTCCGCAGCCTGCCTTCGACGACATCGTCGACCGCTACGTGGTGTCTCCCAAGCTCGAGAGCGCCGGGATGGACGCCGCCCAGCGGCTCCCGATGGATGTGCTGACCACGTTCGCTGCCGATCCAAGGGCGGCCTTCAAGTGGGTGGTGGGCTCACCGGCCGACCTCGACGCCGTGGACCGACTCAACGGATCCCTCGGCGTACCACCCGAGCGGATGTGGCTGATGCCGGAGGCTGATCACGTCGAGGCCCTCGAACGCGCCTCGCCGAAGGTCGCGGAGGCGGCCATGGCTCGGGGGTGGCACTTCAGCGATCGCCTGCACTTGCGCCTGTACGGCGCCGGCCGGGGCGTCTGACAGCGGAAGTGCCCGGCGGGTGCCCACAACCAGCGATAGACCAAGGTCGCGTGGTAGCCTCCGAGGTTCAGCACCATGCCCGAAGGCCCATGACTGGCGATCGACCCAGAGCACCCAGCGCCGAAGCGGAGAATTCTGCGGGTCCGCAGCTGATCGCCGGGCGATACCGCATCGAGAGACGGCTGGCTCGGGGCGGGCAGGCCTCGGTCTACTTGGCCCACCAGGAGCCCCTGGGCCGCATGATTGCGCTCAAGGTCCTTGCGCCGCCCCACGAGGCCAGCGCCGAGGAGCGGGAGCGTTTTCAGCAGCGCTTCCTGCTCGAGGCCAAGACCCTGGCGGGCCTCGACCACCCCAACATCGTGACCGTGTACGACTACGGCCACACCGAAGACGGCGATCTCTACATCGCCATGGAGTACGTGGACGGCTGGCGCTTCAACGACCTGCTCAAGCAGGGACGGTTGCCGGTCGAGAGGGCACTGGTCTTGGTGCGTCAGGTGTGTGGCGCCCTGCAGTACGCCCACAACCGCGGTGTCATCCACCGCGACATCAAGAACAGCAACGTGCTGGTCAAGCGAGACATGCGCGGTCGAGAGGTCGTCAAGGTCGTCGACTTCGGCATCGTCAAGCTGAGCAAGGGCAACGTTCACCTCACCCAGGTGGGCATCATCCTCGGCTCGCCCCACTTCATGGCCCCCGAGCAGGCCCAGGGCAAGGACGTCGATCACCGCGTCGACATCTACGCGGTGGGCGTGCTCATGTACTGCGCGCTGGCTGGCCGCTACCCGTTCACCGGTCAGCACAGCACCGCGATCCTGACGGCCCACCTGACCCAGCGACCCCCGACCTTCAAGGAGGTCGCGCCCGATCTCGAGCTGCCACATGGTCTCGAGGGCGTGGTGCGCCGCTGCCTCAAGAAGGAGCCCACCGACCGCTTCCCGGACATGGCCTCGATCATCACCGAGATCGACACCTACACCGGGCCGCGCGAGGGCCCGACCGACGAGATGAGCACGATGGCCACGGCCGTCACCACGGCACGGGGTCCCGTGTGGCGCAACCCGCTCGTGGCCATGGGCGCTGGCGCCATGGTGGCGATGGTGCTGGTGGGCGTGGGTGCGGTCGCGGCGGTGCTGGCCTTGATCTACCTGAGACCGCCAAGCTCCACCGAGGTCGTGGAGGTGCCGACCGCCGTGCCGCCCATCGCCGTCGAAGAGGCGCCCACGGCCCCCGTTGTGGTCACGACCACCCGCAAGCGGGACGGTGACACCGAGCCTGCGACAGCGTCGACTGGCACGCGTGAGACCCGGTCCGGGTCTGGGGCCTCGTCGAGCTCGACCTCCTCGAGGCCGGCCGCCACGAGCGGTGGCTCGAACAGCTCGGGCAGGACGAGGTCCACGAGCTCGGGTTCGGCCGGTTCCGCGACGTCTTCAGCCGCCCCGAGCGGCGCGTCGAGCGCTGAGCCTGCCGTGGTCGACGACGGTGTCGACGCTATCGATACCGAGCCTGCCACGGACACCGATGAGCCCGTGGTGGAGACCCCTGAGAACGACTTCGGCGGGGGCTCCGACCTCATCGATCCGTGGAAGGACTGAACCCCGTGCGTTGCTGTGGCCTGCTGTTGGCACTCCTCCTCTCCCTTCCCGCCCAGGCGCAAGGCGACGAGTGGGACGGAAGCGACCCTGAAGCTCGGGCCAAGGAGCTCTACCAGAACGGCGCCCTCCTCTACGAAGAGGGGCGCTACGAGGACGACATCGTGGCGTGGGAAGAGGCCTACCGGCTGAGCGAGCGCCCGGCCCTGCTCTTCAACATCGCCAACGCCCAGGAACGCGTGGGTCGATGGCGCGAAGCCCTCGACACCCTGAATCGCTACCGTGCCTACGCCAACGCGTCTCAGCGGGAGCAGCTCGACCGGCGCATCGCAAACCTCGAGCGTCGCCTTCGAGATCAAGG
>JAERSX010000657.1 GCA_016845285.1 Deltaproteobacteria bacterium
GTCCCCAGCCATGGTCAGCGCCCGAAGGCTCGTGCCGTGTGCGCGTCCGATAGGGTTCTCCAGGTCTTGGGGGCTACTATCCGACTCCTTCGCGGAGTTGTCCTGGTCCCGCCATGGAGATGCCACGTGCTGCCACCCGTCGCACCCCTCGAACTCGGCGGTAACGACACCGACCCGGTCTGCATCGGAGGCGGTCAGCCGTTGGCGCTCATCGCGGGGCCATGTGTCATCGAGAGCGAGGCCTCCGCCATGCGCATCTGTGCGGCGCTGCGGGCCGTGACCAGCTCACTAGGCATCCCCTTTGTCTTCAAGGCCAGCTTCGACAAGGCCAACCGCACCTCGCTCCAGTCCTTCCGCGGTCCCGGCCTCGCAGAAGGGCTCGGTGTCCTGGCAGCGGTGCGAGAGCGCTTCGGGGTGCCGGTGACCACCGACGTCCACCTGCCCCAGCAGGCAGAGAGTGTGGCCGCCGTGGCGGACCTGCTTCAGGTCCCCGCCTTCCTTTGCCGGCAGACCGATCTTCTGCTCGCGTGCGCGGCGACGGGTCGCCCCGTCAACGTGAAGAAGGGCCAGTTCATGGCACCTGACCAGATGGGGCCGGTGGTCGCGAAGTTGGTGTCTTCGGGTGCCAACGGGGTCATGGTGACCGAACGGGGCACCACCTTTGGCCACCATGATCTCGTGGTCGATCTTCGCGGGTTGCCGCTGATCCGCGACATGGGCGTTCCCGTCTGCTTCGACGCGACCCACGCCGTGCAGCGCCCGGGAGCCGCAGGCGATCGGAGCGGTGGGGAGCGGCAGTACGTGCCCACCCTGGCCAGAGGAGCGGTGGCGGTGGGTGTGGACGCCCTGTTCTTGGAGGTCCACGACGACCCCGAACGAGCCCTCTCCGACGCCGCCACCATGTTGCCGCTGGGAGAGCTGCCTGCGCTCTTGGAGCGTGTGCTGGCGCTCGATGCTGTGATCAGGGGCAACGCCACCCGCGGCGACTAAAGCTCGTTTCCGACGGCGTCATTGACCTGGGGAAAGGTCTCCGGCTCGTCGGTCCAGTGGATGCAGGTGACCGGGCAGGCATCGATGGCGTCTTGGATGAGCCCCATGTCGCCTTCCTGGCGGATGGCGACCGCCTTGCCCTCGTCGGGGAGCGCGAAGACGTGGTCGGTGTTCTCCACGCAGGTGCCGCAGTTGATGCACTCTTCCTGATCGATGATGAGCGTCTGCCCCTGAGCTCGGGCACGTGCCGACTCGTTGTCGACGGGGCCCCAGTAGTCCTCGCCGTCCTCGGCGGTGTGGGTCGCTGTGCCGGAGGCCCCCACATTGCCGGCCCCCGACGTGGCCCGCACGCCGCTGTCCTCGGTCTCAGCGAGGGCCGCGAGGCCGCCGCCAGCGAGGGCTGCTGCGATGGAGCCGAGGCCTGCTGGGAGGGCTGCCTCGACGGGTGGCGCAGGCTCGGGCGTGGCCGGCGGGATCGTGGTCGTCTCGGGGGCTGGCGACGGCGTGTCCGTCTCGGGTGCCGCGGCCTCTGTGGCGACGGGGACTGACGTGGCCGGCGGCTCTGGCGTCGCCTCCTTGGGAGTGGCTGCGCGCGGAGTCGCGGGGCTGGAGGTCTTCGTCGCCGTCCGGGCCGAGGTGGCTGGCGCGGGGTCTGTGCGCCGTGCCGGCTGCTCTTCGCGCTTGCGCGACCGGCCCCGTAGCTTGCCCACAGCACGGCGGAACATGGGCTCACCCGGGGTTGAAGGGACGGTCACCAGCGGTCTCTGGAACGGTAACCCAGCCACTGCGAGCCACTCGGGCGGTGCCATGGCCTCTACAGAGTCCACACACGCCTCACGGCGCGTCTTCAGAGACTGCCCTGACGACGGACCTTTCGCCAGTCTGTTCCGTCGAGCCGACGCAGCTTTCGGCGACGGACCTGGTCGGCTGTCATGACGTAGGCGAACGCTCGCTGGGTGTCCGAGCCCACCTCCACATCCACCTGCACACGGCGGTAGAGCTTCTCGGCGACCCCTTCGTAGAGGTCCAGGACCCGGAGGACGCCTGGGCGCTCGACCCGGAAGAGCTCGCCCACGATGCGCTGGCCGGCGGGGTCCGGGACGAGGGCGGGGTAGCCGGCGGGGACCAGGTAGAGGTGGCCGAGCGTGTGGGCGGGGAGGCAGGAGAACGCGCTGAGGAGCCCGTCCTGGGACTGGCCGCGCATCAAGGTGCCGTACACGAAGAGACGGATCATCGGCTTGGCGGCCGCGACTGCTCGTCGAACCAGGCGGCCAAGCGGTCTTCGAGGTCGCCCAGGCCCTCGTAGACCAGGCGCGCCTCGGGCTCTTCCTGCAGGGTGAGGAAGATGCCTTCGGCAAGAACGATTCGATCCCGACATCGATGGATCAGGCCCAGGGCACCGGCCAGCTCGAGGAGCTCGGGGGTGCGCAGACCACCGGCGGGGGGAAAGAACACGTGCCACCCCTGAGCGGTGCCAAAGGCGCGGATCACCGCCAACAGATCTCCCCGGCCGCTGGCGTTCCAGCGGACCTCACATCGCTCTGCCCGGGCCTTCAGCACGAGGCCTTCGCCAGAGCGCCGTGCCAGGAGGCAGAGGGCGCCCAGGAGGCTGAGGGCTGGGCAGGCTTGAAGCGCCTGAAGGCGAAGGCTGAGGTTGTCTGGAACCGCCCGAGGCAGGCGCTCGCCTGGGGTGAAGAGGCCGCCATGCACACACTCTCGTGGTGACGTGGCGGCGGGGAGGCGCACCGATGCCGCCGCGATGCGCTGTCGGTCCAGGGCCGGGTTGAGGGCCCGCACTCCACCGGCGAGGGTCGGGAGCGTGGTTGGTAGGGCGATGCCGAGGTGGTCCGCAGCGATGGAACTCAGGAAGGAGCCCGTGTCGCTGCGGAGTGGGGGGCCAGGATCGCCAGCAGCGGGGAGGCTCGACAGGGCCCGCCCGGGAAGGGCGTCATCCAGCGACTGACGGACGGTGCTGGGAGTCAGGGCCTCCCCGAAGAGTCGTAGATCCCAGCGTCGGAAGCGGGCGGCGAGCCGACGGCGGCGCGCGATCTGCTCGGGGCTCGGAGTGGGCGTGAGCAGGTCCTCGAGCCAGGTGCGGTAGTCGGGGTCGGTCAACGCGACGAGCACGCCGTCGCCTGCGACCTGATGGCGCGTTGCGGCTCCCGCGGAGGCAGTGAGTCCGCCCACGGTGCGGGTGGCGTCTCCTCTACGCAGGGCCATCTGGACGTAGGGGCCCAGCGGCAGCTCGCTTCCGCCCACGTGATCGAGGACGGCACGAATGTGGTGGGTGGCCAGTTCGCCGTGGTCGAGAAGTGCCAGCAGGAGCCTTGCGTAGACATCGGGACTCTCTGGCAGCTCCCCGGTGTCGACCCGTGCTGTCGCCAGGCCGGCCCCCACGCGCGGGGCACCCCGCTGGAGAGGGAGCCGCAGCTGAGCGCCCCGAGGTCGTCGGTGGGATGGGCGGAATGGGATGGCTGGCCGGAGCAATGCGCGGACCGCTGTCGCCCTGCGCCGTGCCGTCGACATGGACAGGCTGGTGTCGTGGGCCTGGATCAGGCCCGCCAATTCCTCGGTGGAGGGCAGCTCGGCCCTGCCTGCCATGACGTCCACCACGAAGGGGGTTCGCCAGACGGCATCGGCGAAGCGGCGAGTTCGCTGGCGCTTCGGAGCATAGGCCACGTTCAAGCCCCGCTCCGTCAGGCGAAGCACCTCGGAAGTTTCGAGCAGGCCGAGCCACTCACCGGCTTGGGTGTAGTAGTGGACGGTTCGGAGCTCGACCTCAAGGGTCTCGGCCAGCACCCTGGGACGCCGCAGTCCGCTCGCCACCAGGCCGAGGAGCCGGATGAGCAGGCGGGGATTGTTCGCGTTGGGGACGAGCGCGGCGCGCGGACGTCGGGTGGGCATGTGGTGGAGCATACCGCTGCACTGGACCCTTTATTAGAATTCACTTTAAGGCTATACTTGACATAGGTAGAGCTTGCGCGATGTGTGTTGGCTCGCGCCGGTTCTCGACGAGCCGGAACCCGAGTCCGCACGTGGGCTCGGACCCCGCCGCGGAGTCATGATGAGTCGCATCGCTCGCCGTATCCACCGTGACAGCTTTGGGTCGACCAGCCACTTCGACCCCGAGCAGCACTACCTCGAGACGGCCCTTCGTGGGCGCACCGCCCGCAAGGTCCGCACCCATCTGCGTCGCATGGAGCCGGTGGTGGTGCGGACACCTCGGTGGAGCGCCCCCACCCAGTTCCTCGAAGATCTGGCGCTGGACCTCGCCGTCGGTGAGCCAGCCATTGGTTGTAGAACCGTCGGCTTCCGGCCCCTCAAGGGGCGGACCATCGGCGAGGCGTGGCAGTTCACCCTTCACGTGTTGACGCAGCTCGGTCGGCGAGGCTGGCGGGCCCCCACCCCCACCACCGTGGCCGACCGTCGTGGCTTTCGCTGGGCGCTGTCGGAATTGCTCGAGGAGGCCCACCGTGCCTCACCGCACCGGGTCGCGTTGCTGGCTCATGGGGCCGAGCACCTCCCGGTAGAGCTCATCGAGGACCTCACGGACAGCTGGACCGGCTACTTCGAGCGCCATCCGGAGGGTGCGCGCTGCACGCTGCTGTTGGCTGGCTCGCTCCAGGCTGGCTGGCTGTCCATGGGCTCGGGCGCCCACATCGACCTCGCAGACTACGGAGAGGCCGAGGCGGCCGCGGCCATCGTGGGGCGCGCGGGGCCGCTGCCGATCTTCCAGCTCGAGCAGGTCGCACGCTTCACCGGTGGTGTGCCGGGCCTGGTCGATCAGGTCGGGCGCCAGGCGCGAGAGGTCGGCCACCTGCCACGACGTCAGGAAGACCTCTTGGGCTGCCTCGGCAGCGTGGGCGACCAGATGCGGGGCGCCGTCCAGATCGTCGCTGCCCACGACGGGCTGTCGGGGCGGCTGCTGGAGCTGGCGCCGGGTGAGGCCCTTCGAGTGGTCCCCGAGCTCGACGATCCCCTGGTGATGTCGGGGCTCGCCCGCATCGACCGCGGCTCGAACGAGCCACGGGTGGTGTTGCGAGCACCGGCCATTGCGGAGCTCATCGGGTGAGTGGGAATCCAGATTCCCACAATGTTGAGATGGGAATCGGGTCGATAGTGATGGGAATAGGCGGATAGTTAGGTTTCGGATCCGGCTGGATGGCCATGTGGGCACGGATCTCCCAGATCGTGATGAGAATCAGAATTCCCGAACGGATCGCCGAAAACGCAGGTTCTACCGTTGGCAGAAAGTTGGCACGGACCCTGCATTAGAGTTGTGCGGCACCGGGGAGGTCCGGTCACGGCTGCGCAGAAGCGTGGAAGTGGCATCCGCCTCGGAAGCTCTTTGAACAGCCACAGGAAGCCCAAGGGAGGACCGAGCACGG
>JAERSX010000658.1 GCA_016845285.1 Deltaproteobacteria bacterium
CAAGGGTCCGTCGTAGGTGACGGTCTCGCCGCCGGGGTAGGCCACGGTGATGCTGGAGACCTCCGTCTCGTCGCCCAGGCCCACGTGCACGACGAGATCGTCCTGGTCACCCTGGCCGGTGCCGCCGTTCACATGTCGCAGCCAGGTGGTGCCCGCGCTGCCCTCCACCCACACGGTCGCGCCGATGGCGGCCCAGTTGCTGTCGACGTCGCCCACGGCCCGTACCTGCACCCAATTGCCCTGCTCGACCACGGCGTTCTCGTACATCACGCCGTTGGCAGCGATGTCGAGGTCACCGTCGAGGTCGACGTCGGCGGCACTCATGCCCCAGCCGCCCGTGACCGTGATGCCAGAGCCGTAGGCGTCGAGGTCGAAGGTGCCGTCGCCAAACCCCCAGTAGAAGTCGGTGGGCCGACCGTCGTAGACAGCGCTGATGGCGAGGTCCAGCGCCCCGTCCTGGTCGGCGTCCAACAGCACCGGCACCGAGTGGGTCTCCTGGAAGCGGAGGCCCGCGGCGCCCATGGGCTCCTCCCACTCACCCTGGATGTCGTCCCAGGTGCCGTCCTCGTGGCGCAGGAGGATCTGGGTCTTGTCGGAGAAGGTCCAGTAGCGGGGGTGGGCGAGGTTGGCCTGGACCACGTCCCAGTCGCCGTCGCCGTCGAGGTCGCCCCAGGCCGTGCCGATGGTGTGGCCGTAGTAGGTGAGGCCGCCGGTGAAGTCCCGGTTGCCGGCCAGGCCCAGGGCGTAGGCCTGCTCCTCGACCGTGCCGTCACCCAGGTTCTCGAAGTAGAGGTTCTGGTGGAGGCGGTAGTTGTTGACCAGCAGGTCGACGTCACCGTCGAGATCGGCATCGACGGGCGCAGCACCGCGACCGGCATAGCGCTTGTCGGAGAAGCCGTTGGTCTCGCTCCACTCGGTGAAGATGCCCTCGCCCTCGTTGTGCCAGACCTGATCGACGTAGCTGAAGCCGTCGCTCCAGCAGATCATGTTGGAGACGTACAGGTCGAGGAGGCCGTCGGCGTCGATGTCCAGCCAGGCGGCCGCCGTGGTGGGGCGGTGCACGTAGGACTCGACGTCCTCGCAGAGGTAGTCGTCTTCGGGATCTGTGATGCCCGCGGTGGCCGTGGCGTCGGAGAAGGTGCCGTCGCAGTTGCTGTGCAGCAGGGTGTCGCCGGCCGAGTACGACTCGGTGAGCACGAAGAGGTCGAGGCAGCCGTCGTTGTCGTAGTCGCCCCAGGTGCCGCCCATGCCGGGGATGCCCAGATCCGAGATGCCGCTCTCCTCGGTGACGTCGGTGAAGGTGCCGTCGCCGTCGTTTCGGTAGAGCAGCGGCCCGTTGGTGAAGAGGTCCGGGTCGCCGTCGTGGTCGTAGTCGGCCCACGACTGCCGGGCGCCGGGCTCCAGGTCGCCCAGGGGCTGGAAGTGCTTGTCGTCTTCGGTCTGCTCCTCGGTGTACTCGACGTGGAGCCTCACCAGGTAGTCGTAGGGCAGCTGGGTGGTGGCCCCGTTCCAGTAGCTGTCGGCCCAGAGGTCTGGCGCGTTGACCGCTGTGCGGCAGTCACCCCAGGCGGGGCAGTCCCCGTCGCCGACGAAGTCGTCGTCGAAGGCCCAGGCCTTGTCCCCGGTCCCGCTGCGCTCGTGGGTCACGTAGACCAGCCCGGGGTCGTCGTAGGTCACGGGCTCGTCGAAGGCGTAGACCGTCCACTCGCCCGCATCCTGGCCCGCCACGATGTCACCGTGGCAGCGGGTGCCCTCCCAGAGGTGCTCCTCGGGCCAGAAGTCGAAGCCGTTGTAGCCGAAGTCGCGGCTCAGGCGCGCGGAGATCTCTGCGCTGTCATCGGCGCCTTCGTGGCCCGTCTGCTGCCACCAGACGCTGAAGCCGTGCACCCTGGCGGGGTGCTCCAGCTCGAAGGCCACGGTCTCGTTGAGGCGCATGGTGCCGAGGTCGTCCTCGCCCGTGAACGCCCAGCCCGCCTCCTCGATCTGAAAGGACGGCGTGCCGTTGTCGTGGGAGAGCTCCACGAGCCCATCGGGCAAGGCCTGGCCGGCCGTGCCACAGGGGTCGGCGTCGGTGTCGGTGTCAGTGTCGGTGTCGGTGTCGGCATCCGCCTCGGCGACAGAGGTGGCCGGGTCCTTGTCCCCGCAACCGAGCACGGCGAAGCCGAACAACACGAGGACGGCGGCGAGTGGGCGCGGTGGCATCATGAGCGCTCCTGGACTGCTGGAGCATAGCGCCGGAAGGATAGGAGTCCGCGATGACCACCGATCCTCCCCGCGACAACATCTTCGGCGTGCCCATGGCCTTCGCCTTGCCCATCCTGGGCCTGCTCGTGATCGCCGGGGTGCTCGGCATCGGCGCGCTCACGGGCGCCTTCGACACACCGCCGCAGAACCTGCCGTCCGCCGAGGGGCTCGAGGGCAGCTCGCCCTTCGACTACAAGGGCGGCTCCCAGCAGAGCGGAGAGGGGGAGGACGCCCACGCCGAGGAGGAGGGTGCCGGCGAGTGACCCGCTCCAACCTCCACCCCCAGATGGAAGGGGAACCGGAGCTGAGGGGTCGACCGGCGTGATGCCGACGCAATACCCTGCCGCCATGCGGCTCTCGATCCTCCTCATGTTCGTGCTGTCCGGCCCCGCCGCGGCAGCGCCCAAGCTGCCAGGCCTCCCCGGCGTGCTCGCCAAGCCCGACCCGGATGCAGCCGTCGCTGCCATGAAGCCGGCGGTGGCCACGGTGCACCACCTCCGTCGCGACGGCAGCGTCGAGCGCCACTTCGGGGTCTGGCTCGACGCCGACGCCGGCCTGATGCTCGCCCTGCTGGACAAGGTGGTCGGCGGCGAGGCCATCGCCGTCGAGGGTGCCGGCGGCATCCACAGCGCGCGCCTGGTGGCCGCCGATGGGCAGCGCCGCACCGCCATCCTGCAGGTGCCCGGCGCCGAGGGCATCGCCCAGCCCGACAAGATCGTGCTCCGCTACCCCAAGGCCGAGGAGATCCTCCCGCTGCTGAGCGGCGACGGCAAGGTGGTGGATGTGACCGTGGTCGCCTCGACAGAGCACTGGATCGAGGTCAAGCCAGCCGAGGGCTACATCGAGGAAGGCGCGGCCCTCGTCGACCCACGCGGCGGCCTGATGGGCGTCGTGGTGCCCGGGACCTCAGACCTCCCCGACCGCGTGCTGCCGGCGGTGCACGTCCAGAGCCTGCTGGAGCGGGCCCGTGGCCAGACCTCCAAGACCCGCACCTCACCCACGAATGCCCAGGAGGCCTGTCTGGCCATGGCCATGCGCGGGGGAACCGCGGCCCGAGGCTGCGTCGACCCACGCCCCCTCAAGGACATCATCGAGGGCGCCGCCGTGGGCGCGCTCGCCGTCTACGCCGCCCGCACCGGCGACGCCGACACCCCACTCAGCCGCAGCGGCTGGAACGAGCGGGTCGCTGCAATGCTCGAGTTCCGCGCAGCTCCCGAGTCGGCCAGCTGGGTGGAGCAGACCCGGGGGGAGCTGCCACCCATCGATCCCCCAGGCCTCGACGAGCACGAGCTCATCTACGACCGCAGCGGACTGCGGGTCGACAAGGACCACCTCCTCGACGACTGGCGGGATCGGGTGTCCCTGGGCGTGCGCGTGGTCGAGTCCGTGCAGATCGGCGAGGACGAGGCCTGGGTGCGCATCGCAGGCGACAACCTCGACCGCTCCGAGTGGTCCACCTCGCGACACTGGGTGGCCTGCGGCGGCCGCTGGTCGCTCGACGTGGCCCCGAACGACGAGGCCCTGGCCAGCCTCCCGCCAGGTTGGCCGGCCTGCCTCGACGAAGGCGACTGGCTCAGAGGCGTCGTGATGAACGAGATGATCGCTCACCTCGACAAGGTCTATGGCGGCCCAGAAGACGAGGAAGAAGAGCCCGAGGAGTAGCGAGAGGCTCGGAGCCCCCTCCGACGAGGCCCAGGTCGACGCGCGACGGTCCTGGACGGCGGGAGGGATTGCCCAACGAAGGGGCCCGCGACCAGAAGACAGGCGTTAGGCCGCCCGGGCTCCCGATCGTCCCCATCGCCCGGGAGCCGGAGCGGTCATGGAACACGCAGACGTCGGCGTCGACAAAGACGATCTCTACAAGATCCGCCACAGCCTGGCCCACGTGCTGGCCCAGGCCGTGCTCGAGCTCCGCCCCGGCAGCACCCTGGGCTTCGGACCCCCCATCAAGGACGGCTTCTACTACGACTTCGTCTTGTCCGAGCCCATCAGCGAGGAGGACTTCCCGGCCATCGAGAAGAAGATGAAGTTCATCATCAAGCGGGGCCAGGACTTCGAGATGGAGCAGCTGGGTCGGGCGGAGGCCTTCGCCCGCATCGACGAGATGGGTGAGCCGTACAAGCGTGAGTACGCCGAGGAGCTCTTCGAGAAGCAGGATCTCGACGTCCTGACCTTCTACCGGAACGGCCCCTTCCTCGACATGTGCGAAGGACCCCACGTGGCCAACACGCGCAAGCTGCCCAAGGGAGCCTTCAAGCTGCGCAGCATCGCGGGCGCGTACTGGCGGGGCAACGAGAAGAACCAGATGATGACCCGCATCTACGCCTGGGCCTTCGCGACCGCACCCGAGCTGCAGGCCCACATGAAGGCCTGGAAGCTGCTCCAAGAGCGCGACCACAAGAAGCTCGGCAGCAAGCTCGACATCTTCCTCATCGACGAGGAGATCGGCAAGGGCCTGCCGCTGTGGATGCCCAACGGCACCGTGCTGCGCGAGGAGCTGGAGAAGCTCGCCAAGGAGATGGAGTTCAAGGACGGCTACCAGCGGGTCTCGACCCCCGTGCTCACGCGGTCCGCGCTCTACTACAAGTCGGGCCACCTGCCCTACTACGCCGACGGCATGTTCCCGCCCATGGAGCTGAAGGAGACCCGCGAGGGAGACGATGGCACCGAGGTGAGCGTCAAGGACGCCTACATGCTCAAGCCCATGAACTGCCCCCACCACCACAAGATCTACGCCGCCCGCCTGCGCTCCTACCGCGACCTGCCCCTCCGCCTGGCCGAGTACGGTCTGTGTCACCGCTACGAAGACTCCGGCTCGCTCTCGGGGCTGCTGCGCGTGCGCGGCATGTGCATGAACGACGCCCACATCTACTGCACCGAAGACCAGGTCATCGAGGAGTTCCTCAAGGTGATGGACCTGCACCGGCGGGTCTACGAGGTGCTGGGCCTGACCGACTACTACATGCGCTTCAGCACCCACGATCCCGACGATCCCAAGGGCAAGCAGAAGTACATCGACGACCCCGAGGGCTGGGCCAAGGCCGAGGACCTGATCCGACGGGCCATGGAGCAGTCGGGCCTGCCCTACGTCGAGGAAAAGGGCGAGGCGGCGTTCTACGGGCCCAAGATCGACGTGCAGTTCCGCACGGTGACCGGCCGCGAGGAGACCGCCTCCACCAACCAGCTCGACTTCGGCATCGCGCCCCGGTTCGACCTCACCTACATCGGTCCCGACGGCGAGCCTCACCGCCCCTACATCATCCACCGGGCTCCGCTGGGCACCCACGAGCGCTTCATCGCGTTCCTCATCGAGCACTACGGCGGCGCCTTTCCCACCTGGCTGGCGCCCACTCAGGTGCGGGTGCTGCCCGTCACCGACGAGCACCGGGCCTATGGCCAGGAGATCGTGGACCGGCTGCGCGGTCAGTTCGTGCGCGCCGAGCTCGACAACTCGGGCGAGCGCCTGGCCAAGATGGTGCGCACGGGCACCGCCCAGAAGATCCCCAACCTGCTGGTCATCGGAGATCGGGAGGTCGAGGAGCGCTCGGTGACCCTGCGTTGCTTCGGCAGCTGGGACCAGACCCCGCTGAGCCTCGACGACTTCGAGGGCAAGCTCATGGACGCCATCCGGAGCCGATCGACCTCGCTCCTGTGAGGGGAGACCCACCGGGGCCCCAAAGGGCCTGCGGGTGGCCCGGGTATCCGGTAGCATCGTCTGTACAAGAGGAGCTGCCCCATGCTCGGACTCTGGCTCGCCGTAGCCTGTGGTGGGGGCGATCAGCCCACCGACCCCGTAGACACCGGTGTGATCGACCTGACCGTCCAGATGGACGCGCCCACCCAGGGCCACCAGCTGGTGACCCCCACCTACGAGGTTGCCCCCAATTCCGAGGTCGATGTCTGCTCCATCGTCAAGCTGGAGGGGACCGGCGAGACGCTCCAGTGGGTGAGCCGGATGGAGAGCCTGGTGTCGCAAGACACACACCACATGAACGTACTCATCGGGCAGTTCTCCTTCCTCGACGCCTTCCTCGAGGAGGGCGCCGCCGAGGCCGCTCTCGGCGCCGACATCGGCCAGATGCTCTGCAGTGAGCTGCCCATCATGGAGCAGGCCTTCCCCATCTTCCCGAGCCAGCGGGAGAACCAGGAGATCACCCTGCCGGACGGTGTGGCCGCACCCCTGACGGCCCCGCTGCTGCTGGTCTTCAGCCACCACTACGTCAACACCCAGGATCGCGCCGTCGCCATCAACGCCGTGCTCAATGTGGAGACGGTGGACGCTGAGGAGGTGTCCCAGGTAGCCGGGCTCATCTTCGACGACATCGGCGATCTCGAGGTCGAGTCAGGCACCCGCCAGGTGTTGAAGCGAACGTGTGTGGTCGAGCGTGACGTCTCGCTGGCCCTCGTCAGCACCCACACGCACAACTGGACCGAGTGCGCCACGCTGAACCTCTACGACGGAGCCAGTGAGACCGTCGAGTCCGACCCCTTCTTCATGAACAAGCGCTGGGATCAACCCCCCATCCTCCACTTCGAACCAGGGTCGATGGAGCTGGCTGCGGGCGATGGGGTGCACTGGGCCTGCCACACCACCAACCCCACCGACCTGCCCCTCACAAACGACGGCACGGCCGACGGCGAGATGTGTGTCTTCGCGGCGGTGAGCTACCCGAGCTCGTGGTCGGTGGACGACGTCGAGCAGACCGTGGCCAACGGCGACGTCGCTGGGCTGGCCTCGCTCATGACCGAGGTCATGGGGCCCTGCGACACCACGCTGGAGGACGTGGAGGGGCCCTGGCCCACCGACGCCGAGGACCTCGCCAGCGCCACCGATACGTGCGGTGCCTGGGACCAGACGGAGTCGAACACCCTCGACAGCGACTGATCAGAAGCTGCGGAACCAGTCCATGGTCGCAGCACTGAAGTAGCTCGGGATCTGGTGACCGGTGTCGGGACCGTAGAGGCAATACCGGGTCTGCACACCGCAGTCGGTGTAGGCCACGCACTCGTCTCCGGCGCCGTAGGACAGGGCCTCTTCGGCATCACCGCAGTCGTGCTCGGCGCGCCAGAAGGCGTCCTGCTCGTCGCCGTACTGCCCGGCGTAGTCCTGCGAGGTGAAGTGGTCGTCTGCGATGCCGAACATGGTCCACACCGCAGCCTCGCCCTCGCAGCTCACCATCACCCCACCGTCGTCGAACCAGTACGGACTGTTGGCCGCAACAGGGACGGAAGCGGTGAAGCGGTCTCCCAGAAAGCAAGCGGTCACGGCCGCCATGTCGCCACCCCAGCTGTGGCCCGTCGCGAACACGCGCTCGGTGTCCACGCAGTAGCTGGCCTCCATGTAGTCGAGGATGGCCTCGGTGAAGACGAGGTCTCCCATGCCATCGGCGGGATCGGCGTACGCTCCCAGCACCCAGCCGCCGTAGGTGCCCCAGCCCTCGAAGCTCCGCCAGAGCGGGTCCGGGTAGACGAAGATCTCGTGCCCTCCGCCGCCCTCGAGGTCGAGGTAGGGCTGGATCTGCTCGCCCACCCAGTTGGTGCCGGCGTAGCCCACCACGAGGCTGTGGGGCTCATCGGGGTCGTAGTCGTCCGGCAGGCTGAGCCAGAAGGTGCGCTCGCCGTCGCCAGCCGAGCCCGCGTCGATGGTGACCAGGGTGCCGCCCGCCGCGTCGGCGGCCTCCGTGCCGCAGCCAGCGCTCCCGCTCTCGTCCTCGTGCTCGTCCTCGTCCTCGTGCTCGTCCTCGTGCTCGTCGTCTTCGATGTCGGAGCCTGCACAAGCCGCGATCAGGGCACTCAACAGGAGCAGGGGCACGCGCATGGATCCTCCGAAGGCGCCACGAGTGTAGAGGCTCGGCGGGCAGACCCCGACGAGCCCGGCCCCCGGACCCTGCGCAGATCCTGAGCACGCGCCGTCGCTCAGTCCTCCCAGGACACCGCACCGTCCGGGCCGATCTGAATGCCCGTCTCCGGGAAGTCGGCGTCGCTCAGCTCCTGGATCTGGGCCCAGGCCGCGCCCTCGGGGTCGGGCCGCGGCTGAGCCAGGGAGTCCAGGGCGACGGGGCGGATCCGGGCACCTCGGAGCACACCGTTGGCGGCGAGGTCGGCCTCGACCACCACGCTGGTGCCGCCGTAGCCACCCCTGGTGCCGAACTGGTTGTAGCCCACGAAGTTGCCCATGCTGTAGACGACGAGACGCTCCCGGTAGACCTCCATGGCGCGGAGCACATGAGGTCCGTGACCGAGCACGAGGTCGGCGCCGGCGTCCACTGCCGCCCGTGCCAGGGCCTTCACATCACCCCTCCGCTCACCCCAGGCGATCTCCGTCTTGCCTGGCACGTGGCGGTGGGCCGCACCCTCGGCGCCACCGTGGAAGCTGAAGAGCACGATGTCCGCCCGCTCGTCGAGCTCCGCGATGGCCGCGGTGACCTCGTCGAGGCGGTTCACGTTGAGGCAACAGCCTCCGGAGTGAGCGGCCACCAGCCCGATCTTGACCCCGTCCCGCTCGATGAGGGCGACATCGCCGTAGCGCCCGGAGTGGCCGATGCCCACGGCGTCCAGGGTGGCCATGGACGACTCCATGCCGGCGGGTCCGCAGTCGCTGGCGTGGTTGTTGGCCAGGCTGGCGAGGTCGATGCCGGCGCCCTGCAGGGCGGCCACGTACCGGGTGGGCGTGCGGAACTCGTAGCAGCTGGTGCTGCCCGGTCGACACTTGGTGGTGGCCACGTGGTCGTCGGCCAGGGGCCCCTCGAGGTTGAGGAAGGCGACGTCGGCCGCGCGGAGCCAGGTGTCGACGCCGGTGAAGATGTCCGCCCCATCGTTCGGAGCCAGGCCCCTGGCGCCCTTGCGTGTGGCCGTGCCCATCATGGTGTCGCCCGCCGCCGCAAAGCGGATGGTGGCGCCCTCAGCCTCGAGAGGAACCTCGCCGGTGACGATGCCGCCGCCGCCGAGCCGAGCACGCCCCTGGGCCGAGGGCAGCCACTCCCCCACCTCGGGATGGTCGGGCTGCAGGCGGGCGACGGCGCTCCAGCTCTTGGCGGCGGCGGCCCAGTCCTCGCGGAGCCAGTGCACCCAGCCCAGCTCCCAGTGGGCCTCGACGTCGTCGGGGTCGGCAGCCAGGGCCTCGTCGAAGGCGTCCTGCGCATCGGACAGGCGTCGCTCCGTCAACGCCGTGCGGCCGATGTCCACCGAGGACGGCGGCGCCACCGCCTCAGAGGGCTCCGGCTCCGGCTCCGCAGCCAAGGAGACGGTCAACAAGAGCGCGAGGAGCGACAAGATCACGAGGCCTCCGGAGCATCAACAGCCACTGATGGCTGCGATCTTCCCCTATGTGGGCACTGCCTCGCCCTGAGGAAGGACATCTTCGATTAGGGCACCGCCGTGGAACCCGAACGCCCCGACCTGTTGGCCCTCGACGCCGCCGGCCACCGCGCGCTCATGGCCGAGCACGGCCAGCCTGCCTTTCGGGCGAAGCAGCTCCGGAAGTGGCTCTACGAGCGCGGCGCAGCCGACGTGTCCGACATGACCGATCTGCCTCGTGGCCTGCGCGAGGCCCTCGCAGCACAGGTCACCATCGGTCGCCTGGCCACCGTCACCGAGCAACAGAGCCGGGACGGCACCCAGAAGCGCCTGTACCGCACCCCTGACGGCCAGCTCATCGAGTCGGTGCTCATGCCCTACGCAGACGGTCGGCGCACGGCCTGCATCTCGTCCCAGGCCGGCTGCGCCATGGGCTGTGTCTTCTGCGCCACCGGGCAGATGGGCTTCGTCCGCCACCTCGACGAGGCCGAGATCTTCGAGCAGAGCTGGCGCTTCCACGCCGAGCTCAAGGCCCGCGGCGAGCGCCTCAGCAACGTGGTGCTCATGGGC
>JAERSX010000659.1 GCA_016845285.1 Deltaproteobacteria bacterium
CACGCGCCGACCTCGGTGGCGAGCTGCCGAAACGGGGCGCACCAGATGGTGCTGATGTCGAGGGCGATCACCATGCCGTAGAACTGCCACAGGCTGACCTCGTCGCCGAATTGGTCGACGGCGCGGATGTCTCGGGCGACCTGGTCGATGCGGAAGCCCTCTTCGGCGAGCTCAGGCGGCGGCAATTCGCCAACTGGCCAGGTGTTGCTGGGGAGTTCGTACTCGTTCAGTGCCAGCGGTCCGTCGCTGTAGAGGTGGGGAGTACAGCCCCCGAGACCCACCAACCCCGCCAGGGCGAAGCTGGCGCGCGAAACGAAATGAGAGCTCATGTTGCCTCCCTGCAATTCGTGTCCAGTTTAGCGCGGAAGCCAACCACCGTAAGTGCGATCTCAGTCAGGTGATCGCGGGATAGAACAGTCTCCACAGACGAGGAAGCCTTTGTCCAAGATGCCGACGACCCCGGTTTCAATGCGGTCATTGACGCGAGACCTGCTCATCGAGACATTCCACGGCTATGGCTGCCCACGCTCGAAGTGGCTGGTCGGCGGAGAATTCGAGCGCGCTGCCGTGCGCCCCGATGGCGCCCCGGTGGCCTACGACGAGCCGGATGGGATCAGGTGGATCCTGGAGTCCTTGGCCGAGCAAGACGGCTGGGACATCGTCCGCGAGGGCGAGCTGCCCATTGCCCTCAAGAAGGCCGACGGTGCCAGCATCACCCTCGAGCCAGGTGGCCAGGTCGAGCTCTCGGGCGCGCCCCACCGCTCGCTGAGCGAGCTCGATGCCGAGATGCAGCGCAACCGCCGCGCGCTGAAGGCCCTGACCCGCGGCAAGGATCTCGTGTTCATCGCGGCCGGCCTCACCCCCATTGCAGCCATCGACGACATCCACTGGATGCCCAAGGGCCGCTACGAGATCATGCGCGAGTACCTGCCGCAGGTGGGGCCACTCGCCCACTACATGATGAAGGGCACCTGCAGCGTGCAGTGCAACTTCGACTTCGCTGACGAGGCCGACGCCGCAGCCAAGATGCGCCTGCTCGCCGGCCTCAGCCCGCTCACCACGGCGCTGTTCGCCAACAGCCCGCTCTACCGCAACGAGCCAACCGGCTTCATGAGCTACCGCGGCCACATCTGGACGAAGACCGATCCTGCACGGACGGGCTTTCCGCCAGGGTTGCGCGCCGACTTCAGCTTCGAACGCTGGGTCGACTACCTGCTCGACGTGCCCATGATGTTCACCAAGCACGGCGCGAGCTGGCGGCCGGCCCACGGCATGAGCTTCCGCACCTGGATGGAGCAGGGCATCGAGGGTCGCTTCCCCGACATGGACGACTGGAAGCTCCACGAGACCAGCGTCTTCCCCGAGGTCCGCATCAAGCGCACCATCGAGGTGCGTGGAGCCGACTGCGTGGACCACGAGCTGGCCCTGGCCTTCTGCGCCATGTTCGCCGGACTGCTCTATTGCCGGCGAGCACTCGACGAAGGCCTCGCATTCGTCGAGGAGATCGAGACGCAAGGGACCCATCTCGAGCGCTTCGAGCTGGCAGCTCGGGAGGGCCTCGCCGGCAACATCGGCGGGCGCCCGCTGGCGGACTGGGCATCCGATCTGGGAGACATCGCCGAGCGCGGGCTGCGAAACTGTCTACCAGGAGACATGCCCATGCTCACCCCGCTCCTCCAGCGCATCGACGATGGCCGCTCGCCGGCCCAAGATCTCCTCGATGCCTGGCGAGCAGATCCAAGCCCCGAAGCGGTGATCCGCGCGGTCGCCTATTGACGGCGAGCGCCTGAGGAGGACAGACCGATGCGGGTGTTGTTGGTGGGGATGAACGCCGAAGAGGCCAACGCGGTCGCAGCGGGCGTCGCAAACCTCGTGGAAGAGACGGTCATCGAGACCGAGTGGTCTGACCTCGAGCAATCCGTGGCCGATCAGCGGCCCGACGTGGTGGCCGTGCGGCTCGGCTCTCGCCCCGGCACCGTGCTGGCCCTCATGCGCAAGGTCCGCGCCCTCTACCCGGCCATCTCGTACATCGCGCTCATCGAGCAAGAGACCGCAGGCATCGCCCAGTCGGTGGCGGAGGCCGGCTGCACCGACATGGTGCTCCTCACCGAGCTGCCCCGAGATCTGCGACGGGCCCTGCGGGTGGTCAAGAGCAGAGGCCAGGGTCCAGGCGCCGCGGGCGATGCCACGGTGATCCTGGGAGCCAAGGGTGGGGTGGGCACCTCGGTGGTGGCAGCCAACCTCGCGAGCGAGCTGGCCGCGCAAGGGCGCAAGCGGGTGGTGCTCGTCGACCTGCATCTCTTCATGGGCGACCTCGCCATCTCCCTCGATCTACGCCCCCACCCGACCTCGACCTGGTTCTTGCGGCAAGGCTCCATGGCGGACGCCCGCACCTGGTCCGAGGCGCCTCCCCAGCACAAGTGCGGCTTCCGCATGCTCGGACTCACCGGTGACCTCGCCGACTCCGAGCCCGTGACCGCCGAGCAGGTCGTCTTCCTCATCGATCGCCTGAAGAGCCGCTACGACCACGTGGTCCTCGACGTGGGCAGCGACATCAGCGAGGTGAGCCTGGCGGCCTGCACCGCCGCGGACAGCACCTTCATCGTGTTGGTCGACGACCTCGCCTGTCGTTCGGGCGCACGCCGACGACTCCAGGCCCTGCACGCCCTCGAGACCGGCGCCAAGCTCATCCTCAACAGGACCACCGATGTGGGCACCTCTGAGATCAAGCTGGTCGAGGACTTCGTCGGGGCATCGGTCGCTCACACCTTGTGCAACGACTACGCCACCCTGCTCAAGGCCCTCGAGAGAGGCCAGGTGCTGCGAGAGCTGGCCCCCCGAGCAGCGCTCACAAAGGACTTCCGTGACTTCGCCGAGCAGTTGACCGGCGTGGAGCGCGAGCAGGAGAAGCGGAAGAAGACCTTCTTCAACTTCTTCCGCTGAACAGGCCCCGAGGCCAACGAGGAGATGCGGAGCGGCGCAGAGCGGCTCGCGGGATACACGGCAGCGAACCGTCGACTCCGTTCTCGAACCGTCGACCCAGAGCTCAGGCGAGGGCCCATGGCCATCCACAGTACCGCTGTCGTCGACCCCGGCGCACATCTCGACCCCACCGCAGTCGACATCGGTCCATTCGCGGTGATCGAAGCCGGCGTGCACCTCGCCGCCGGCGTCAGTGTGGGCGCCCATGCCGTCCTGACCGGCGACACCCACATCGGTGAGGACACGCGGATCTTCCACCACGCCGTGGTGGGCGAGGCCCCCCAGGACAAGAAGTACGCCGGAGAGCCCACCCGCCTCGAGATCGGTGCGCGCAACGTGATCCGCGAGTTCGTCACCATCAACCGCGGCACGGCGGTCGGCGGCGGCCTCACCCGCCTCGGCGACGACAACTTCCTCATGGCCTACGCCCACGTGGCCCACGACTGCACCCTGGGCAACGGCTGCATCCTCGCCAACTCCGTGGCCCTGGCCGGCCACGTCGAGGTCCAGGACAACGCCATCATCGGCGGACTGGTCGGCGTGCACCAACACGGCCGCATCGGCCGCTGCGCCATGCTCGGCGGTGGGGCCATGGCCGCGCAGGATGTTCCGCCCTTCACCATCGCCCAGGGCGACCGGGCCCGGCTCTTCGGCCTCAACATCGTGGGCCTGCGCCGCAACGGGTTCAGCGCCGCGACCACCGCCGCACTCAAGGGCGCCTACCGGGAGCTCTTCGCCCAGGGCACGCCGCTGCGGATCGCCATGGAGCAGGTGCGCGAGCAGTACGGCGAGGTGCCCGAGGTGCTCGAGCTGGTCAGCTTCATCCAGGGTTCCACTCGCGGGATCTGTCGCTCGGTGGGCAGCGAGCCCAACTTCGAGGGCTGAGCCCCCTGTCCCGCCCGCTCCGCGGCGTGCTCCTCGGCCACGGCCACATGGGGCGTCACCACGCGCGCAAGCTGCGGGCCCGTGACGACGTGGATCTCCAGGTGGTGGACCCACCCCTCGGCCTCGACGCCACGCCAGATCCAGGTGCCGACTTCGCCATCGTGGCCGCCCCCACCGATCTGCACGGCGCCCTGGCCCTGCCGCTGCTCGAGCAGGGCATCCCCTGCCTGGTCGAGAAGCCCCTGGCCCACGACCTCGAGACCGCGCGGGCCCTGGCGGCCCATCCCCACCTCAGCGTGGGCCACATCGAGCGCTACAACCCCGCGCTGAAGGCCGTCGCCCATGTCCGGCCCCGCTTCGTCCAGGCCGAGCGCCCCGCGCCCTTCGTGAGCCGCGGAACCGAGGTCGACGTGCTGGCCGACCTCATGGTCCACGACCTCGACCTGGCGCGCCTCTTCCTCGGCGATCCCCTCCACGAGGTCCGCGCCACCGGCGTGGGCGTGGTCACTGGCCACGTCGACATCGCCCATGCCCGCCTGGAGCTGGGCCGAGGCGTGGCGGTCCTGGCAGCGTCAAGGGTCAGCGCGGCCCCGGTGCGACGCCTCAGGCTGGTCGAGGAAGGGGTGTACTGGAGCGTCGATCTCGCGACCCACACCGTGCACAAGGTGGCCTGGGGCGGCGGCTCGCTCGACCAGGAGCCCGTCCCCGTGCCACCCGGAGATGCCCTCGATCACGAGCTCGATGCCTTCCTCCAGGCGGTGCGCCGCGGAGATGGCTTCCCCGTCGACGGGCGAGCAGGCCTGGCCGCTCTCGAGCTGGTAGGAGCGGTACGGGAGTCGCTGACATGAACCAGCTCATCGTCCTCGGCGCCGTGGTCCTGGTGGCCTGTGGCGGCAAGAACAGTCCGCCGGAGAACCCCTACAAGGGCGTGCAGTCGTCCAAATCCGTCGAAGTCACCGTCGGGCTCGAGACCTACGAGGTGCGCGGCGAGTCGGCCATGGAGCTGGCTGAGCAGATGGCGGAGAAGGGTCCACGGGGCTCGGATGACGAGGCCTTCGATGCCTACACCACCTGGTGGTTCACCTGGCCCTACACCCCCGTCGAGACCGACGAAGGCTGCGAGGCAGATGGGGTGAGCGTGACCCTCAAGCTCAACTACGAGATGCCCAAGGCCGCGGCCGACCAGACCTGGGCGACCTCACTGACCCGCAAGTGGCGCGCCTTCACGGGCGCCCTGTGGACCCACGAGCTCGGCCACGGCGACCTGGCCCTGGCCCAGGCCGAAGACCTCCAGAAGCGCATCGCGGCCCTGCCCGTGGAGGCTGACTGCGACGCCTTGCGCCAGGTCGTCGACACCCTCGGCGACCAGACCATGGAGACCCACAACGCAGCCCAGCGGGCCTACGACGACGAGACCTCCCATGGCCGCACCCAAGGGGCGGTCTTTCCCTGAGCACGGTGTGTGGCGTGATCAGGGATTGACGATGTCGTAGCGCAGCTTGGCCTGGAACCAGTCCACGATGTCGAAGCAGCTGTCGACGTAGTCGTCGGTGTTGCTGTGCTTGGACAGCGCCACGGCGCGGCTGGAGACGTCGAAGGCCATGATGGGCGTGCCGGCCCACTGGCCCAGCTCCTCCATGGGTGCGCCCACCACGATGAGCTTGCCCAGGCCAGCATCCCAGCCGACGACCACCCAGTCGGCGGGGCCGCCAGCGACGCCCCGCACCGCGGACTTGAGGCCGGAGAGGCTGGAGAAGTCGGCGTTGATGCGCGAGGCCAAGGAGCCCGGTGGGTTTCCGCCCGGGCCACCGAAGACGGTCCAGTAGGCCGAGGTGAAGATCACGCCGTTGGCGGCCTCCACCGTGCTCCGCTGGGGCGCGCCGGGGCCGCTCGAGTGGTTGTGGGTCATGGCCGTGACGAGGCTGTCGATCTCTGGGCTCCAGGTGGACACCAGCTCGGCGTGCTCTTGCTCTCGCAACTTGTCACGGTTGGCGTTCGTGAAGAGGGCTCGGAAGTCTCCCGTGGCGGGAGCGAGGGTGAAGGCCATGTCGGACTCGCGGGTAGGGGCAGACCAGGCACCAGTCGGTTTCGACGAGAGGTACCCGAGGTGAGCAACTTGGATGTCGCCTGGACCGATGTGTCGATCCGAACAGAGCGTACAACGTCCCCGAGCGACACCCTTTCCGGTCCTTGCGAGACGGTGCGTCAGCGACGAAGGGCGTACCGGATGACCGTCGCATCCTCCGCCTGGGGCGCGCCGAGCACCTCATAGAAGACCTGCTCGTTCACGGGATCGAGGCCCTGCCGCACGAAGACCAGGTGGACGAAGCCGAGGTCGGAGAGGGCTTCCGCCGCCTCCGACACCTGGTCTCGCGCGCGCTTCGCGTCCGGCACCTGGCCGAGCGCGACGCGACGCAGCGCGCCCAGCGCGGGGTGCACGCTGGAGGCCAGGGGTCGGTTGTTCCAGCTCCCGTTGGAGGGCTGACCATGGTCGACCTGGAGCAACAGGTCGAGGCCCGCCACCTGACCACCGAACCCGACGGGGTGAACAGGCGGCAACAAGGCAACAGGACCCTCGAGATCGGCCATGGCTGGGCTCTCCGGCCATACCTGCACGGGCAGAGGCCAGGGCACGGGGCTGCCCAGGCGCGTGTCCAGACCCACCACCAGGGCAGCCACGAGGGCCATCCGGCCACGCAGCGCCACCGAGGCCAGCGGCACCAGCAACAGCACCGCCACCGCGCCGGCCCGGTACCAGCGACTCATGCGGTCGAGGACCGGCACGCCCTCGAGCAGGCCCGCAGGCGCCAGCAAGGGTCGACCGCCGAAGGTGGCCACCTCACCGCCCAGCATCAGCCATGGACCGAGGGCGAGGACACCGAAGAACACGGCACCTCCGGCCCAGGCCAGCCGTCGGC
>JAERSX010000660.1 GCA_016845285.1 Deltaproteobacteria bacterium
GGCTTGGCCACAGACGTGGTCGCCATCGACGCTCACGACAACGTGATCGTGGCGCCCGACAAGGTGGTGGCTCTGGTGGGTGTCGACGATCTCGTCATCGTCGACACCGGTGACGCCTTATTGGTCATGCGACAAGGCGAAGGCCAGAAGGTTCGACAGGTACTTGACGTCCTGGAGCAAAGGGGCTTGCATGGCCTCACCTAAGCTCCACAGAGGAGGCAAAATGGTCCTGCTGGTGTCCATGATCATGGGGTGTTCGACACCGCTCTCGTTCAGTAGCGAGCAGCCTGGCTGCACCGACTACGACTTCAACGATCCCGCGGAGTCAGCACTGGAGGTCTCTCAGCAGAACCTCTCGGTTCACGTGCGTCGAACCAATGTCATCGAGGCTTGCGACGCCGTCTTCCGCCCCGATGTCACGACCGAGGGGACGCTGGTCCTCGTTCGTGAGTTCTGGGAGGGTGGCGGCGACACGGGTGAGGACGCCTGTGAGACCTGTATGGTGCCCACGCTCACCTTCTCGGACCCACCAGGGCGCAAATTCGAGTTCCGCTGGTACCTCGAAAACGCCGATGTGCCCTACAGCTCCGTAGAGTTCAAGGTCGAATAGACCGCGTCTTCACAGTCGACGCTCACGCCCAGGTAGAGGCCGTGCCCACCGCGCTCATCACCGGGATCACCGGCCAGGACGGAAGCTTCCTGGCCGAGCAGCTCCTCGCCCAGGGCTGGCGGGTCGTGGGCATGCAGCGCCACAGCGCGAGCCCCAACCTTTGGCGCATCGCCCACCTCTTGGACCGTCTGGAGCTCGTCACTGGAGATGTGCTCGATCAGGGCGGCCTCATCGCCCTGATGCAGGCTGTGGATCCCGACCGGATCTTCCATCTGGCAGCCCAGAGCCACGTCCCGACCTCGTGGCGTCAGCCTCTGCTGACGGGCCAGGTGACCGCACTCGGCACCGCGCGAATGCTCGAGGCTCTGCGACTGACCTGTCCCCAGGCCCGCTTCTACCAGGCGGGCAGCTCCGAGATGTTCGGCACCGCCGAGGATGAGCTGAAGAACGAGTGCACACCCTTCCACCCACGTTCCCCCTACGGAGTGGCCAAGGCATACGCTCACCAGCTCACGGTCAACTACCGTGAGAGCTACGGGCTCTTCGCCGTGAGCGGCATCCTCTTCAACCATGAGTCGGAGCGAAGAGGCCCCGAATTCGTGACGCGGAAGATCTCGCAAGCAGTCGCCCGGATCGCCCGCGGGCTGCAGGACCGCCTCGCGCTAGGCGCCCTCGACGTGCAGCGTGACTGGGGCTTCGCCGGAGACTACACACGCGCGATGGCGGCCATGCTGGAGGCGGATGAGCCCGATGACTACGTGGTCGCCACCGGGGAGAGCTGGAGCGTACGCGAGTTCGCGGAGCGAGCCTTCGACGTGGTGGGCTTGCGCTGGGAAGATCATGTGGACCACGATCCGGCGCTCCTCCGCCCTGCCGAGATCCCTGTCTTGCGTGGAGACGCTCGGCGGGCGCGCGTGGAGCTCGGCTGGACGCCCACGGTGGACTTTGCACACCTGGTCGAGCGGATGGTCCAGGCCGATCTGGCGCGCCTGACGTGAAGCGCGCCCTCGTCACCGGGGCTGCCGGTTTCGTGGGTCGGTGGATGTGCCGCGAGCTGCGCTCCGCCGGCTACCAGGTGGAGGCGTGGGTCCATCGGGACCCTGTCGTCCCTGTCGCTGCGCACCGGGTCGACGTGGTGGACATTCGGGATCGCCACGCTTGCGCAGAGCGGCTCGAAGACCCGCCCGATCTGTTGTTCCATCTTGCAGCCGTGACCCACGTGGGGGACGCAGAAGCCGACCCAGCACACGCCCGTGCGGTCAACGTGGGCGGCACGAGGAATGTGCTCGCACCCCTGTCGCCCAACACGATCGCCGTGCTCGCCAGCACCTGCCACGTGTTCGGTAGTCCGGCGGCGCTTCCCCTTCGGGTGGACAGCTCAGTAGCTCCCGCCACCGTGTACGCCGCCACGAAGTTGGCCGCTGAACACGAGGGTCGCCGCCAGCAGCCGAGCCTTCGCATCGTGCGCGCGTTTCACCACACCGGTCCTGGTCAGTCGTCGCGCTTCGCCCTCGCCAGCATGGCGGCGCAAGTTGCTGCTGGGGTCGGAGTCCTGCGGGTGGGCGAGCTGTCGGTGCGACGGGATTACCTCGACGTGCGTGACGTGGCGCGGGGCTACCTCGCGGTCGCGCACGGGGCGGAGCCCGGTAGCATCACCCTGCTCTGCAGCGGCGAGGCGCACCCACTCCGAGCCCTCGTAGATGGTCTCGTGGGATCGAGGGCGGTACGCATCGAGGTGGATCCGGCCCGTCTGCGTCCCAACGACATCCCCGAGCTGCGTGGAGACCCCAGCACGGCCCACGCCTTGGGCTGGCGGGCAGAGATCCCCTTGGCCCAGACCCTGGCGGACATGGTGGAGGCTGGCCTCAGCCAAGCCTGAGGCTCAGTCCTCGCGGACATCCATGACGCCATCGCCGTCGACGTCACGCCCGACCTTCACCACGGAGCCCTCGTCGTCGAGGTATTCCCAGAAGTCCACGCGACCATCGCCGTTGCTGTCGCGTTCCTTGCGCCGGACCTTCCCGCTCTCGTAGATCTTGAAGAGGTCGAAGATGCCGTTGTAGTCGGTGTCGACCTCACTCAGGACGCGCTTGCCACCCTGGTAGTGGTCTACCCAGTCGACCCGGCCGTCGAAGTCGCCGTCCATCTCCTCCTTCTCGATCTTGCCCTCGCTGGTGAACCAGGTCCGCACATCGATGCGCTGATCCCAGTTGAGGTCGACCTCCTTGCGCACCAAGGCACGGGGGCCGTCGGTGGGCTGGACATAGAAGTTGTAGACATCTGGCTCGCCGTCCGAGTTGAGGTCGATGCGCTGCTCGATGGTGCCGTCGGCAGCGACGGACTCCGTGAGCTGTGCAGCCTCTTGGGAGGAACTGGCAAGGTCTTCGGTTTCACCGCTCTTGGGTCCGCAGGCGATGACCAGGGAGGGGAGCAGCAGGAAGCTCGAGCGCATTCGGGACAATCTCCTGGGAGCCTGTGCCCTGTATCGTGTCACGGCACCTGAAGTTTAGTCCGACCTGGCGTCATCAGGAAGTCTACGGCAGCTGGATGGTTGCGGGCGTGGTACCTTCCGACCGGTTGGAAGGGTGGCGTGGTCGATCGATTGCGCGCGTCAGACACTCAGGGGCCCGGAGAATCCGACGTGCAGCGACACCTGCTCATCGTCGACGACGAGCCGGTCATCATTCAGATCCTGCGCGCCGTCTTCGAGGACGAAGACCACCGCTTGAGCTGTGTTGGGACCGGCACCGACGCGCTGCGCGTCATCGAAGAGCAGGGCTGCGATCTGCTCCTCACAGACAAGAACTTGCCAGACATGAGTGGTCTGGAGCTCTTGCGTGCCGTGAAGGACAAGGATCCGCTGTCCGAGGTCATCATCGTGACGGGCTACGCCTCGCTGGACACTGCGATCAGCGCGCTCGAGCTCGACGCCTTCGACTACCTGCTCAAGCCCCTCAACAACGTCTTCGACATCAAGAAGAAGGTGCGGCGGGCTCTCGACAAGCGGGCCCTGGCCGAAGAAAACCAGCGGCTCCTCATCGATCTCCAGGAGAAGAACGAGGCCCTGGGGCACGCGCTGACCGAGACCCGCGAGCTCCAGCAAGAGCTGATCCAGTCGGAGAAGCTGGCCGGTATCGGCACCTTGGCAGCGGGCATCGCCCACGAGATCTCCAGTCCGCTCTTCGGCATCATGGGGCTGGCAGAAGCCATCGGCGACGAGCAGGATCCCGACCTGGTGCGCGAGTACGCCTCCGACATCGTGGAGTACTGCCAGGGCATCCGCGACATCGTGGTCGAGCTCTCGAGCTACTCCCGTTCGGCTCAGCACGAGTTCCTCGGAACCATCGAGCTCGCCAAGGTGGTCGAGGA
>JAERSX010000661.1 GCA_016845285.1 Deltaproteobacteria bacterium
GAGCTGACCAGCTGCAGTGTCACCGCGTTGCGCGTGCCCCATGGTCTCGAAGACCTGCCGCGCGGCGTGATGGCCGCCCGAAAGGAGAGCTGCAACGAGGATGATGGCCGATTCTCCATCGGCGGTCTGCTGCCCGGAGACTGGGAGCTCGTGGTGGAGGGCGGTGCCGATGGGGTGCAGGCGCAGCGCACGCTGGTGCCCCGGAGCCTTCGGGCCCGCCAGGTGGTGGACGTGGGCGTCGTCGAGCTCTTTGGAGGTGGTGGCATCGAAGGCCGCCTCGTCGACGGCCTCACCGGACAGCCCTTGTCCCACCAGCCCGTGCTCGCCGTGCGCGAGGGCGAGGAGGGCGAGCGCATCACCCCGGCGGGCGACGACACGGGTCCAGACGGGGTCTTCCTCCTCTCGGGACTGCCTGCGGGCACCTGGCGCATCGCGCCGCTCATGAGCCCACAGGCCTACCAGGTGGTCGAGGTGGAAGAGGGTCGGGTGACCACGGGGATCGAGATCGAGACCAGCCAGGCCACGGCCCTGGAGGAGAACGGCTTCGAGCTGGTCGAGGAGAACGGGGAGCTGCTGGTGAGCTTCGTGGACCCCGACGGACCGGCGATGCTGGGCGGTCTCGAGGAGGGTGACGTGGTGGAGGCGGTCCAGGTGGGCGGTCTCGATCTGGACGTGCTCGAGGGCGGGGACAGCAGGCTCACGCGCCTCTTGCTCGGGCACTGGGATGGGCCCGGCATCACCCTGGTGGTGGACCGGGACGGCCAGGAGGTCGAGGTCCCCTTGGAGTGGTGAGCGGGGGATCCGGTCAGGCTCTGTCCACGTGAGACCATGCGCTGCGGATAGAGCGACGCTGCTCGTGGCGGGGGACAGGCCCGGCGGGCGCCCTCCGGAGGACATGTGCACTACAACCGACTCGGCGGGTCCGGCCTCAAGGTCTCCCGTCTCTCCATTGGCTCCTGGGTCACCTACGGTGGCCAGGTCGACGACACCAAGGCGCATGCTTGTCTCAAGGCCGCTTTCGACGCCGGGGTCAACTTCTTCGACAACGCCGAGGCCTATGCGGGTGGCCAGGCCGAGGAGGTGGTCGGCCGCTTCCTGAGCCAGCTGCGCCGCGAGGACTACGTGGTCTCCAGCAAGGTCTTCTGGGGCGGCCAGGGGCCCAACGACCGAGGCCTCTCGCGCAAGCACGTGGTGGAGGCCTGCCACGCTGCCCTGCGTCGGCTCCAGGTCGACTACCTCGACCTCTACTTGTGTCACCGCCCCGATCCAGACACCCCCATGGCCGAGACGGTGGCTGCCATGGACCTCCTCGTGCGCCAAGGCAAGGTGCTCTACTGGGGCACCAGCGAGTGGAGCGCAGCCCAGGTAGCCGAGGCCGACTCCGTCGCCCGCGAGGGTGGGTTCACCCGGCCCACCATGGAGCAGCCGCAGTACCACATGTTCCACCGCGCCCGAGTGGAGGTGGAGCTGTCCCCGCTCTACGACTCCATGGGCCTGGGCACGACCGTCTGGAGCCCCCTCGCGAGCGGCCTGCTCACGGGCAAGTACAACGACGGCATCCCCGAAGGCTCACGCGCCAGCCTGTCCCACATGAGCTGGCTGCACGATGAGTTCACCGACGAGCGCATCGCCAAGGTGCGCAAGCTGGTGCCCATCGCCCAGGGGCTGGACTGCAGCCTCGCCCAGCTGGCCCTGGCCTGGTGTGCGCGGGATCCTCGGGTGAGCACGGTGATCACGGGGGCCAGCCGGCCCGAGCAGGTGGTCGAGAACATGGCGGCGGAGGCGGTGGTGGATCGGCTCGACCCGAGCGTGCTGGCTGCCATCGAGGATGTGCTCGACAACGACCCGCGGCGTGGCTGAGTCGTCGTGCTTCTCGGTCTTCTCGGCACAGTCGCGACCGCGGCCACCCCGGCGGGGCTGGTCCCCGAGCTGCGTGTGGAGACCTTGCCCAACGGGCTGACCGTGGTCATCGAGGAGCAGCACCGCACCGCCGACGTGGCCGTCCATCTCGAGTACACGGTGGGGAGTGCCGACGAGGCTCCCGGGCAGCACGGCGCCGCCCACCTCTTCGAGCACCTGATGTTCGAGCGCTCCGAGCACGTGCCTCAGGGTGCCTTCGATGCCTGGCTCACCGAGGCTGGAGGTCAGAACAATGCCTGGACCAGCTCTGACAGCACGGCCTTCCACATGCGGGTGCCCGTGGGGGCCTTCGAGCTGGGCTTGTTCCTCGAGTCCGACCGCATGGGCTTCCTCGACGGGGGGCTCGACTACCGCAACGTGCGCAACCAGCAGGACGTGGTCCTCCAGGAGCGCGCCGAGGACTACAGCGTCCCCCACGGTCTCGACTTCGACGTGCTCACGGGGCTGGTCTTTCCCCAGGGGCATCCCTACCACCAGCCGGTCATCGGGCGCATCTCGGATGTGCGGGGCTTCGGCCAGGACGCGGCCGCCTCCTTCTGGCGACACTGGTATGGCCCCGAGAACGCGGTGCTGGTCGTGGTGGGTCACGTCGATGCAGACGCCGCGCTGGACCGGGTGCGGCACTGGTTCAGCGACGTGCCGGCTCGCGGAGGTGACCTCGAACGTTCTGCTCCGCCCGAGCTCTCTGCGGTGCGGCAGGATGGCCTGCTCCTGTCGCCGGTGTCCGACTGGACCCTGTACCTGGCCTGGCCCTCGCCGCCCGAGCTCCACGCCGACGAGGCGGCCCTGGAATTGCTCAGCTTCATCCTGAGCTGGGGCCGGGGCACACGCCTCGACGACGCCCTCTACTTCGACCGCCGTCTCGCCACCGACTGCAACGCCTGGCTCAGCCCCGGGATGCTCGGTGGCATGTTCGTGGTGGAGGCCACGCTGCCCCGGGGGCGCCTGGTCCGTGCCGAGCGGCGCATGGAGCGGGTGCTGGCGGAGGTTCGGACGCGGCCCCCCGCGCCCTGGGAGCTGGAGCGGGCCAGGCAGGCGGTGCGGAGCGATCTGCTCGATCAGCTCGAGTCCATCGAGGCCCGCGCGGAGTGGTGGGCCACCTGCACCCGGCTCACGGGTGCCCCGGACTGCCTGGACGAGGTCTGGGCTCGGTACGCTGCGGTCGAAGTGGAAGACCTGGTCCGGGTCGCCGAGACCTGGCTGGTGCCCGAGCGCCGCACCTCGCTGTCGGTGGTGCCCGAGGGCTACGGCGGTGGACTGCCGGGTGCCGTGCGCGTGGGGCTGCCCGAGTGATGGTCTCCCTGCTCTCGCTCCTGCTCCTGCTCCTGCATGGCGCGCTGGCCGAGGGGCCGGATCGCAGTGGGCCGCCTCCCGTCGATCCGCCCGTGGCCATGGAGCTCGCAGAGCCCGTCGAGATCGAGCTGTGGGAAGGCACTCGGCTGCTGTACGTGTACCTCGAGGGGGTGCGACGGGTGCAGGTCGTGGTCAGCTACCACCTCGGGTATGTCGATCTCTTCGGAGGCCGGCGGCCTGTCGACTGGGCGCTGGGAGCCCAGCTGTCCACGGCGAGCGGTCGCTTCGAGCCCGAGGCCTTCGAGATCGCCCTCGACCAGCAAGATGCTGCGGTCGACAGCTGGGTCGACCGGACCGACACGGGCCTGCGCCTGAACGTGGCCGCAGAGAACCTCGAGCCCGCCATCAGCCTGGTGCGCACCATCATCGAGGCACCGCGGTTCTCGAGGGAGGAGCTGCGGCGGACGGCCCGTGACAAGCGCGCATGGCTGTCGGTAGGGGCCTTGGCCGACGCGGGGGTCGTCGGCGCCTGGGCCCTCCACTACGGCTGGTACCCGGCCGAGCATCCCTACGGGGGCCGGCCAGACCTCCGTGCAGATCGCCGCCTCCAACCCGATGCCCTCGCCGAGCTGTTCGCCACGGTCCAGGCCCGTGCTGCGGCGACCGTGCTCGTGGTGGGGCCGGTCGAGCGCGGCGTGGCAGAGCGCATGGCCCGCATCCTCCTCGAGGACCACGCGGGCACGGAGGTCTCCGAGGTCGAGCCGTCGCCGCCTGCCCATGAGGTCTCCGACTACGCCATCGACCAGGGCGGGAGTCAGGTGAGTGTGCGTCTGCGGGTGGCCATCGCTGGGCGGGACGAGCCGGAGGCTCCGGCGTTGGGGCAGGGTCTCCGCGCGCTGGCCGGCACCGTCGACAGCCGGCTGAACGGCGAGCTGCGCGAAGAGCGCGGGTGGACCTACGGTGTCTCCGGCAGTCAGTGGTCCTCGCGCTCCCATGGCTATTGGACCGTCAACGTCGACGTGCCGGTGGAGCACCTCGCCGAGACCGTCCGCGTCATCGAGGGGCACCTCGATGAGGTCGTGGGCGCGGGGGTTCGTCCCGCTGAGCTGGAAGCGGGCCTGCGGGAGGAGCTGGCGTGGTGGAACCGCCGGCTGGAGACCGCGATGTCTGCGGGCGCCTTCTACCAGCGGCGCCTCGACCTCGGAGAGTCGGTGGCCACAGCGCGGAGCCGGGTTGTGGGCCTCGAGGGCATCGTCCCTGCCGATGTCGCCCAGGCTGCTCAGGCCTGGGTGGGACCCGACTCCAGGCGATCCTGGGTGTTCGTGGGCCCGGGTGCTGGCATCCAGGCCGCCCTCGACGAGCTCGACCGCGAGGTGCGGTGGTTGACTCCGGAGCAGGCCGTGCTTGGAGAGCTCTGATGTTGAGCCTGTTGCGGGTTCAGAACCTGGCGGTCATCGACGCGTGCGAGGTGGAGTTCGGACCCGGTCTCAACGTGGTGACCGGCGAGACCGGGGCGGGAAAGTCCATCCTCGTGGGGGCGCTGCGCCTCGTGCTCGGAGCACGGGGCCGCCCCGAGCTGGTCCGCACGGGGGCTGCCCAGGCCGAGATCGAAGCGCTCTTCGAGCTGGAGGCTGACTCCCCGGTGCGGCGGCGGCTCGCAGAGCTCGGCTTCGAGGATGGTGACGAGCTGCTGGTCCGACGGGTGGTCCAGGCCAACGGCCGCAGCCGGGCCTATGTCAACGGTCGGCTGTCGACGGCGAGGCAGCTCGTGGCCCTGGCCCAGGGCCTGGTGGACATCTCCAGCCAGCACCAACACCACACCCTGGTGGACCCGGCCACCCACCTCGGCTTCCTCGACGCCTTCGCAGATCTGCGGGGCAGCCGGGTGGACATGGCCACCGCCCACGCCGCTCTCCTGTCGGCGACCGCGGACTTGCGAGCGGCAGAGCAGACCTTGCGTGAGCGCGCCGATCGCGAAGACCTGCTCCGCTTCCAGCTCGGTGAGATCGGTCGCCTCGACCCCCAGGCCGGCGAGCTCGCCGACCTCGAGGCTCGACGCGATCGGCTCGTCCACGCGGAGCGACTGGTCCAGGCGGTGGGCCAGGCCGAGGAGCTGCTCTACAGCGGCGAGCATGCCGTCTGCGGCAGCCTCGATCGAATCGCCGGGGGACTGCGCGACGTGGCCCGCTACGACGTCGCCCTCGCCGAGCTCGCCGAGCGTGTGTCCGGGGCGGCGACCGAGCTGGAGGAGGTGGGCCGCGACCTGGGTCGCTACCTGTCGGATGCTGGCGCGGAGCCTGGTCGGCTCGAGGTGGTGGAGGAGCGGCTCCACGAGCTGCGCCGGCTGGTGCGCAGGCACGGGAGCGCGGTGCAGGACGCCTTGGCCTTCGCCGAGCGTGCCCGCGTCGAGCTCGCCGAGCTCGACCAGGCCGAGGACCGCATCGCGGCGTTGAAGGGGGCGCAGCAGGCCAGCCTGTCGCACGCGCAGGAGGCGGCTCGTGTGTTGTCTGTGGCCCGACACGCGGCGGCCGGTCGTCTTGCGGAGGCCATGACCGCCGAGCTCGCCGAGCTGGGCATGGGTCTGGCTCGGGTGGAGGTGGCCGTGGCGCCGCTGGCCGGTGGGGATGGCGAGACGGCGGTGGACGGCGCCCGACTGTCGGCCACCGGGCTCGATCGCGCCGAGTTCCTCATCGCCCCGAACCCAGGGGAGGCGCCCCGTCCTCTGCGCAAGGTGGCCAGCGGTGGCGAGCTCTCTCGGGCGCTGCTGGCCCTCAAGCGGGTGCTCGCCCAGGGTGGGCCTGTGGGCCTGTACGTCTTCGACGAGGTGGACACGGGTGTGGGAGGTGGCATCGCCGAGGTCATCGGCCGCAAGCTTGCCCAGGTGGCGGCCCACCACCAGGTCTTGTGCATCACACACCTGCCTCAGGTGGCCATCTACGGCGATCGCCACCTCGCGGTGACCAAGCGGGTCGACGACGGACGCACCTACAGCGACATCGTCACCCTCGGTGCATCCGCGCGCCGTGAGGAGATCGCCCGCATGCTCGGTGGACTCGAGATCACGCCTGCTACCCGACGTCTGGCTGCGGAGCTGCTGCAGCAGCGGGCGCCAGCCGGCTGAGCCGGTCAGGAGTGCCGGTGTGCCGCGGCGTTACTCGACGCGGGTCTCGGCCGCGTTCTCGTGGAGCGTCATGGCCAGGATCTTGACTGGCAAGCGATCCAGCTCTTTGCGGAGACGAGTCATCTCCGCGGTGTCTGCAGCGTTGAGGTAGAGCTGCATGGGCGAACGGCCGCCTGTGTGAGTGCGGTAAGCGTCCTTCAAGGCGTTGATACGCGTCATGAGGTCCGACATGGGCTCCTCCCGGGCCGCATGCTTAACCTTTGGCACGCTCAGACGGGCTGACCGGGCCGGTGAGCGCCCGGGGTCCGCCGTTGGGGTCGTGGCGCACACCCCGATGTAGGGCCAGCTTTCGTCCTTCGGCGCGTCCCTGTTGCCAGGCCTCGTCGGTCCGAACCCGCGGCCCTCGGCCGCTCACGAGCCGCCGGTGTCGTCGGCTCACCCAGTGGTCGAGGTCCGCGTCGCCCTGCCAGACCAGTCCGGTCTCCTCGCACACCGTCGCCTCGGCCTCGAGCTTCTCGTGAAAGCCCACCATGAGCCCAGCCATGAAGGTGCGACGCTGGGCGTTGCCGTGAATGCGATGTCGCTGGCGGTGCGTTCGCCAGGCCCGCTCGGCGGCCCCTTCGAGGAAGTGGTAGACATGCTCGGCGATGTCGAGGTTCTCGGGGCTTCCGCAGATCTCCAGCACCCGTCCTCTTCGGTCGGACTCCCGGTCGTAGGCCAGGGCCCAGATGGCGGTGACGAAGAAGTGCTGGCCCAAGATCCCGCCGAGGATCTTCTCGTGGGCGCTGAAGCGCCGCTTCACCGAGCCCAGGTGGCGGAAGGCGTAGCCGTTGGTGCCGGCGGTGGCGTGCCAGGCGATGTTGTGGGCGCGCATGAGGCGGTGAGCGGCGTTGAGGGCGGCCTCGGCCTCGTGGGGGTTGTCGCTCTCGGCCAGCGCGAGCAGTCGCTGCACCTTGCGCAGCGCCTTCTCCTTGGCTGGATCGGTGTCGGCCGCCGAGGGCAGGCCGGCGGCCGAGGCATCGATGCCGAGCTCGGCGCACAGGGTGCGAAAGCTGGGCCCATGGGCGGTCTCGTCGAGGCACCTGAGGTGCTCGTGCACATACTGGTGGGCCATCTCGTGCTTGAGCACCTCGATGACCACCCCCCAGGGCTGGCGGTGGACGAGCCCGCGAGACAGCCGAATGCGGCGCTCCGTGGGTTGCCACTGGCCGAGGGGGCTGTCGGAGTCGTGCAGGGTCAGGGTGGGCGGCCGGAGCGCGCCGTCGAACAGGCGTGTGTTCTGGCGGCCCCACTCTGAGGCAAGCTCGCGCAGCAGGGCGTTCTCGAGGT
Organism: Deltaproteobacteria bacterium; assembly: GCA_016845285.1. GTDB lineage: Bacteria > Myxococcota_A > UBA796 > UBA796 > UBA2385 > BH17. The sequence goes on from JAERSX010000661.1 coordinate 7,664, forward strand.
CTCGCTGCACCCGGGCATGGACCTCGCGGGCCGCCTCGGCTGGGTCCCTCATGGTGAACTCTGGCGGCGCAGCTCCCGCTCGAGCATCGCCTGTTCCTCGGCGTAGCGGGGGTCGTGGGGGACGAGCTGCCGCAGCCGCTGGACCGCGCGCCGGGTGCCTGCCAGGTCGCCTCGTCGCAACCAGCTTGCCCGGAGGTTGTGGTTGATCCGCACGAAGAGCTCTCGCGGCGTCACAACCTTCGTCCAAGCTGCCCAGCGCTCGGCTGTGATCTGGACCTCGGGGTGCTGGGCCTTGAAGCGAGCCCGAAGCTGGTCGGGGCTGAGAGCCTGGCCTCCATGGAAGGGGTCGAGGAAGAACGGCTCTGTCGCGGAGATCGGCGTGACCAGGAAGTGCCCGGGGAAGCCCACGCCAGCGAGGTGGAGGGATGTTCGGCGAGCAACCTCCATGACGACCAGGCTGAGCAGGATGGGCAGGCCCCTTCGGCGGTCGAGCACCACGTCGAGCAGGGAGTTCTTCGGGTCGTCGTAGGTGTCGGTGTCGCCGGTGAAGCCGTGGACCGAGAACAGCTCGTGGTTGACCCGAGCGACCTCGAGGAAGAGGTCCTGGCCCTGAGCGTGTGGGATGGGCTGTGCCAGCCTGTCCAGGGCGGCGCTGAGCTCGGCCACGGTGGTGGACGCGCCCTCGTGGATGGCGATGAGGGCGGCCACCTCGTCGTAGGCGAAACTCGGGAGGGCCGCGACATGGTCGAGGTCCTCGTTGTTGCCGAGCTCGCCCAGCCTCGACAGTGCTTGGTCGGGGGTCACGCGACACCGCTCAGGGCGGTTGTGCGGCGGCTCGCGAGCATGCCGCAGGCGGCGTCGCGGCTCCGTCCCACCGAGTAGCGGCGGATGACGGGGAGCCCGCGGGCGCTCAGGGCATCGTGGAAGGCGTTTCGCTCGGCGTCTGTGGCTCGGCGCTGGCCATCGGGTCGACGGTCGTTGATGTCGATGAGGTTGATGCGCACGGGCACCCCGTCAAAGAGCGTGGCCAGCGCCTCTGCCTCTGCCTCGTCGTGGTTGACCCCGCCCATGAGCACCCAGGCCAGGGTGGCCGGCCGGCCCGTGGCCTCGGCGTGGCTGGCGACGGCGGCCGCGAGCTCTGTCAGGGGCCAGCGAGCGGCGACGGGAAGGAGCTGTCGGCGCCGCTCCGGAAGTGCCGAGCTGAGCGACACGATGAGCTTGTAGGGCTGAGCCTCGGCGGTGTACCGGAGGATCTGTGGCACGAGGCCCACCGTGCTGATGGTGATGGCCTTGGCGCTGATCCGACCTCCGCACGAATGCGCCAGCACTCCGGCGGCACGAAGGACCGCCGCGTAGTTGTGGAAGGGCTCGCCTTGCCCCATGAACACGGCCCCGCTGACGCGGCCTGGCGCCTCGTCGCGCACCGCGCAGAAGCTGGCGACGATCTCGGCGGCGGACAAGTGGCGATGCAGTCCGAGGCGGCCGGTGGCGCAGAAGGTGCACCCCATGGCACAGCCGGCCTGGCTGGACAGGCAGACGGTGTAGTGCGCGTCCTTGTCGAGCCCGATGCGGACGGCCTCGAACAGTGCGCCATCTGCGGCCTGGAAGAGGTAGCGAACGGCGTCGTCGACGGGGTCTTCGATGCGCTCGAGCACCGCTGGCCGCTCGGCCTGGGCGACCTCGGCCAGGCGCGCCCGAAGGGCTCGCTTCACCGGACGACGCATGTTCGAGAAGTCGGTGCGCCCGTGGCTCACGCACCAGGCGAGCAAGCGCCGGGCCTCGGCCTCGGTGCAGGCGAGCTCAGGAGTGGTCAGGGCCGCAGCCAGCTCCGTGGGGGTGACCTCGTAGAGGGAGATCACTCCCCTGCTCCGGTCCAGGGCGGCGATGTCTCGGCGAGCAGCACGCCCTCCCGTCGAAGGCCCTCGGTCGATGCCATGCGGCTGATCACGACCGGGAGCCGATGGGCGAGGGTGGTGGCCTGGGCCCGGGCCATGCGCGCGAGCTGGGTGGGTTGGGGCCAGGTGGCCAGCTGGGGATCGGCCGCGATCTCATCGAGCTCGTGCAGGTGCCGGCAGGCGGCGGCCAGGTGATCGAGGTGCTGCAAGATCACGTTGATCAGTGTGGGAACGGTGTCGGTCGCGGAGCCTACGGGCAGCTCGGCACGCCAGCGCTGCCCTCGAGCTTCGGCTGCGCTCGGGCCCTCGACGTGCACGAAGAGTCCGATGGGGTGCTGCAGGCTGGCGCGTGCGTTGCGCGTGAGTGCCCAGAGCAGGTGTCTGCGCCGCTTCACCCGGTTGGGGTCGAGCTCGGGGGCGCAGCCGATCAGGGCC
>JAERSX010000662.1 GCA_016845285.1 Deltaproteobacteria bacterium
CAGTCCTGATCGATGCCGTCGTAGGCGACCTCCGTGCCGCCCGTGTGGATGTCGGCGTCGCTGTCGTCACAGTCGTCGGTGTTGTCGACGTAGCCAGAGGGCTCGTCGCAGTCGCGCTGCCAGGCGGTCTCGGCCCCCTCCCCGTCACCGTCGGCGTCGATGTACCAGGTGATCGCGTCCGTGGCGGCGTCCTCGTCGGTCTCGCCGTCACAGTCGTTGTCGCTGCCGTCACAGACCTCGTCGGCGCCCGGGTAGATGGCGGCGTCGCTGTCGTCGCAGTCCGAGGTGCTGTAGAAGCCGTCGCCGTCGTCGTCGACATTGGCTGCATACTCGCCGCCGCCGTGGCCGATGTCCGAGGTGGTGCCGTCTGTGTCGAGGATGTCGGGATCGCCAGCATCGATCAGCGCCGAGCTCGAGGCCAGGCTCAGATCGTCGTTGGTGCAGTCGGCGTCTTCGCTGTAGTCGGTGAAGTCGGGGTCATCGTCGATGTTGCCGTCTTCATCGATCTCGATCTCCCAGTACCCACCCGCGTCAGAGTTCTCGTTGTCGCTCGCAGCCGTGTACTCGAAGTCGCTGTAGGAGCCCGAGTAGCTGTCCGCGCTGTAGACCCCGTCGCCATCGGCGGTGTACGCCACGATGTTGTTGAGGAAGTCGACATAGGTGTAGTACCCGTACAGACCACCGCCGACATACCCGCCGTCGTTGCCGATGAAGGTGTTGTTCTCGACCTCGATGCTGGTGTGGTACTGCGGATAGAAGCCGCCCCCGTAGTCAGCCGTGTTCTCTTGGAACACATTGTTGGTCCACTCGTCGGACGCGCCCCCATAGTACGAATAGACGCCGCCACCATAGACGGCTTCATTGCCGCAGAAGGTGTTGTTGCGGACCTCGAGCTGCTGCGCTCGATACAGATAGACCCCGCCCCCAGAGCTCGAGCTACCGCTGGCCACGTTGCCTGTGAAGCTGCTCTCGGAGAGCTGGAGCTCGCCGGGAACATAGACGTAGAGGCCAGCGCCGTTGCCCCCAGCCGAGTTGTCCTCGAAGTCTGTGAGTGCGACAGACTGGTCGTAGCTCTGGGAATAGGGGTACAGGAACAGAGCACCGCCGCTGCCGGTGCTGGCCTCGTTGCCGGAGAATGTGGAGAGCGAGACCGAGGCATCGCCGTAGTACACGTTGGCCACCGCACCCGCGCTGGGAGCCGTGTTGTCGGTGAAGGTGGACTCGGAGATGACGAGGTCGACGTAGTAGATGCCGTAGACGGCACCGCCACCGCTGGCGGCCTCGTTCCCGTCGAAGTCGACCTCTTCGAAGGAGAGAGTTCCGCCCTGGTAGTACGAATAGACGCCGCCTCCCGATGAGCTGGCCACGTTCGAGGTGAAGCTGCCGCCGCCGAAGTGGTGGTCGTAGCCTTGGCCCGAGAGGTAGACGGCACCGCCGTTGTAGAGCGCGGTGTTGTCGGTGAAGGTGGAGTCTGTAGACCAGATGGGCGTGTTGGTCGCAAACACCGCGCCGCCGTACCCGCGGTAGCTCGGGCTCGCCTCGTTGGCGTCGAAGTCGACGGTGTCGAGCTCGAGGGCGGTCAGGCTCACGGCATAGATGCCCGCCCCGTAGTAGTACGTGGTGATCCCACCGCTGAAGGTCGAGTCGGAGATGCTGGCCGCGCCTCCCGACAGATACAGGCCGCCCCCGTAGTAGGTGCCGATGTTGTCGGTGAAGTCGCTGTCGCTCACCAACACGGTGCTGTCGGAGTCCGCATAGACGGCGCCACCATAGGTCGCGGTGTTGCCGTCGAAGGTCGCGCTCTCGATGTGAAGAGTGGCACCTGAGGCGTAGATGCCGCCGCCGTAGCTGGTGGAGCCACCGGTGAAGCTCGAACCATCTACGTCGAGGGTGCCCCCCGCCGAGACGTAGACCTGTCCGTAGTTGTAGTAGCTGCCTGTGTTGGTCGAGAAGGTGTCGTCGGTGGAGCTGTAGCGACCGTCGACACCCAGGAGCACCGCCGGGCCGTAGCCGTACGTGCCGGTGTTGTCCTCGAAGGTGCAGCCCTCGGTCTCGAGCTCGCCATCGGCCTCCACCCAGATGGCACCACCATAGGTGGCGTTGTTGTCGGTGATCTCGGCATCGGTCAAGGTGACGAGTGGGGCGCCGACCGTGTCGTCCGTGGCCTGGTAGATGGCCCCGCCATAGCCAGCCCAGCCGTCGGTGATGGTGGCTGTCGACACGGTCACCACCGCTGCTCCCGTCACATACATGGCCGCGCCGTAGGCCGCAGCGTTGTGATCGAGCTCGATGTCGTCGAGGACGACATCGCCGCCCTCGATGTAGAGCGCCCCGCCGTAGAGCCCCGAGGTCGTGCCCGTGCCCTCGATGAGCACATCGCTCAGGCTGAGCGAGGCGTCCACGGCGATGATTCCCCGCGCACCAGCGTTCTCGACGGCCAGCCCCGAGATGGCCACCGTGCCTCCCTCGCTGATGTCGATGGCGTTGTCCGCTCCTCCCCGACAGTCGAGGGTCGTGGTGTACCGGCCTGCGCCTTCCAGAGTCAGCATCAGGCCGCGGGTGTCGAGGCACTCGGGGTAGCTCCCGGCCGCGATGGTGATGGTGTCGCCGGTGCGGGCGGCGTCGATGGCCCCCTGGATCTCATCGTAGGCACCGGCGTCGTCCGGGTCCACGTGCAGCGTGAGAGCGAGACCCGGCGTGGTGAGCGCGAGCAGAGCCAACATGTGGGTTCCTTGGGGATGTCACATGGTACCCCGACGTCGCGACGACCCAACCGGCGACACCGCCGCCCCTCTGGAACGGCTCGGCGGTGGTCAGGCTGTTACCGGAACCACCTTCCGGAGCAGTCGTGCGCGCCCTCATCGTCGGAGCCGGCTCGGTCGGTCAGGTCTACGGCCACCACCTCCAGCGCGGCGGCGCCGAGGTCCACGTCTACGTTCGCCGAAAGTACGCCAGGCAGGCCCGCCAGGGCTACCCCATCTACCCACCGGGTGGCTCCGGCTCCTCCACCTTCACGCCCGATGGGATCTGCCATACCGCCGGCGATGTCGCCGAGACAAGCTGGGATCAGATCTGGCTCTGCGTGTCCTCACCGGCCATCCGTGGGGACTGGCTCGCGCCCGTCATCGAGGCCGCGGGCGAGGCCACCCTGGTCTCGCTACAGCCCAACCTCCGCGACCGCGACCTGCTCCTGCCGCTCGTGGGCGAAGAGCGGTTGGTCATCGGCCTCATCGCCTTTGCCGCCTGGCACGCACCCTTGCCAGGCTCAGCCACGCGCGAGCCGGGCCAGGCCTGGTGGTTTCCCGCGATGTCCCCCAGCATCTTCGAGGGAGCAGCAGCAAAGGGTGTGGTCGCCGGGCTCCGGGCCGGCGGCTGTCCTGCAAAGGTGGGCAGCGCGACCCTGAATGCTGCGCGAGGCTCAGCCCTCCTCATCGCCGTGGTGGCCACCATGGAGTGCGCCGGCTGGACCTTCGCCGGCCTCCGTGAGGAGCGCTGGACCCGCCTCGCCGCCGGCGCCGGGCGCCAGGCACTCGCCACCGCCACCACTCACCTCGGCGTGGACCCGGGACTCATGGGCCTCCTGTTGCGCCCGACCGTCATCCGGGCCATCAGCCGCGTCGCGCCGGTGGCAGCCCCCATGGATGTCGAGCGCTTCTTGGAGGTCCACTTCTCGAAGGTGGGCGACCAGACCATGTTGGGCCTCGACGAGTGGATCGCCGCCGGAGAGCGGCAGGATCTCCCGGTGGACCAGCTGGTCGCGCTGCGCACCGCCCTGCGCGAGGCCCGAGGACAGCAGCCATCATGAGCGATCAGAGCCAAGACAACGGCACCGAAGCCTTCCTCGCCGCGTGCGAGCAGACCACTGCGCTGCTCGAGTCCATCGTCGACAACCGGCGACAGCTGGCCCAGCTCGATCCCGAGCTTCGTCTGCGCCTGCTCATGGCCGCAGGTCGCGTCTCCAAGCCCGACGATCGGGCCCGGGTGGCCCTCAAGCGCGAGATGCGCAAGCGCGACAAGGTCCGCGCCCGCACCGAAGACCGGGCGCTGTTGGCCCGCACCGGCATCCGCAC
>JAERSX010000663.1 GCA_016845285.1 Deltaproteobacteria bacterium
GCACATAGGCGCCGCCCAGGTCGATCTCGTCTTCGCTGGCGTCGATGCCTGGCGCGCCCACGATGAGGTCGGAGACGCTGTCTCCGTTGAGGTCCATGGTCGCCAGGGCGAAGCCCGCCTCGTCGCCCTCCTCCTCGCCCAGCAGCCGGACCTCGGCGGTGGACAGGTCGATCTCCGCGTCGAGGACGCAGTCGTTGAGGGTCCCGTCGCAGTCGTTGTCGAGGCCGTCGTTGCACTCCTCGGTGCCGTCGGGGTTGACGGTCTCGTCGCTGTCGTCGCAGTCGGAGCCGTCGTCGACAGCGTCGGAGGGCTGCTCGCAGGCGGTGACCGCGGCGCCGGGGTCGCCGAAGCCGTCGCCGTCGGCGTCGGTGTACCAGGAGGCGGCGTCGACGGCGTCGCCTTCGTCGATCTCCTCGTCGCAGTCGTTGTCGATGCCGTCGCAGAGCTCGTCGGCGTCGGGGTTGATGTCGCCGTCCTGGTCGTCGCAGTCCTCGTCTTCGTTGAAGCCGTCGTTGTCCCGGTCCTTGATGCCGGCGCCGGCGGTGGGCGGGTTGCCCCCGCAGGCGGGCAGCCAAGCGAGCAAGAGGAGGGGGAGGCCGAGGGTGCGCATCATGGGTCACTCGCGGGCGGTGGAAGCCGGGACCCGACCGACTATCCTGCTGGTCCCCCGCAGGTCGGGCGACAGGACGGCTACTCCTCCCAGGTCAGCTCGCCGCCCTGGGTCAACCTGAGTCGGTAGTTGGCGGGCACGGCGGTCCAGGTGTCGGCGGCGCCGCCCGGCCAGGTGACCGTGACCTCGTCCACATCGCAGGACTCGCCCAGCCCGAAGGTCAGGGCCACGTCGTGGTGCATGCCCATGTGGCCGTAGCCGCCGGAGACTTCCTGGACCTGGGTCAGCCCGCCAGCCGTCAGCTCGACGCGGGCGCCGATGCCGGCGCGGTTGGCCTCGGTGCCCTCGACGACGATGCGCACGAAGTTGCGCTGGGGCAGCACGTTCTCGTAGATGTGGACCTCGTGGCTCGACCAGGGCGTACCGGAGCGGGTCGTAGACGAGCCGGTGACCACGTCGAGATCGCCGTCGAGATCGAAGTCGGCCACGGCGGCACCGGCGGGCCACTCGTGGGCGATCCCGGCGTCCTCGGCCACCTCTTCGAACTGACCCTCCGCCACCTGCTCCCAGAGGAACATCCGGGTGTCTGCGTAGTCGCTGCTCACGAGCAGCACGTCCTTCCAGCCGTTGCCGTCGAGGTCGGGCAGGGCCACGAAGAGGTCGCCCTCGTTCCAGCTGGACACCCCCATCTCGGACCAGTCACGGTACAGCCCGTTGGTCTCGTTGCCGGGCCGGCTGAAGACGCCGGTGCCATCGTTGACGAGCAGCTCGCTGGGATCGGAGCTTCCCCCGATGTGCCAGTGCACGATCTCCGAGCTGAAGAGGTCGCTGTCGCCGTCGTTGTCCATGTCGGCGCAGGCCGTGGAGAAGGTGTTGCCGTTCAGGCGATGGGGCTGGTCGTCCCAGCCCTCGCTCCAGTAGGCGGCGTACGACTCGCAGCCCGAGAGGGCGGCGCTGCCGGGATCGGGGTCACAGCCGTAGACCTCGCAGTAGCAACGGTAGAACTGGTTGTCGTCGTAGTCGGTGCGGTCGTCGTCGGAGAAGCCCGAGGTCTGCGACACGTCGGTGAAGGTGCCGTCGCCCTGGTTCATCCACTGCTGGTTCCAGGCGCGGCCGTAGTTGCTGGTGAGCAGGTCGGGGAGCGCGTCGCCGTCGAGGTCGCAGGCGGTGGCACCGAAGGCCGGACGGGTGGCTGTGCCGTCGATGTAGGCGCTGGCCGAGCCGCTTCGCTCCATCTCGATGCCCGCAGACTCGGTGACCTGGCTGAAGGTGCCGTCTCCGTTGCCCACGAAGAGGTGGTCTTGCTCGCCGTAGATGGAGCCGTAGGTCTCGTACCAGCCCACCATCCAGAGATCGACCACGCCGTCGGCGTTCCAGTCGGTGAAGGCGGCACCAGAGGTGGCGTAGCCGCGCCCGTGTCGGATGTCGGACTCCGGGGCCATGGTGAAGGTGCCGTCGCCGGCGTTCAGCATGAGCTCGGTGCGGTCGCCCTCGTCGGCGTCGTCGGAGGCCTCGTTGTTGAAGTGGCCGCTGAAGACGTCGAGGTCACCATCGTTGTCCACGTCGGCAAAGACGTTGATCTGACCCGGTCGGCCACCTGCCTCGGGCGACTCGTCGCGGATGGCGAAGAGCCCGCTCTCCACGGTGCGATCGACGAACACACGCCCACCGGCACCGTCGTCCTCGTTCATGAGCAGCCAGTGGTAGCGGGTGCCGGCGTCGAAGTCGTCTCGGTCGAAGGCGTTGCCCTCGGCGGCGATCAGGTCCGGGTAGCCGTCGCCGTTCAGATCGGCGGCGCTGAAGCGGGTGGCCGTGACCCCCTCGAGTCCCCAGGCGGCGGTGCGGTTCTCGAAGGCTCCGCTCAGCCCGGCCTCGACGCCCTCGTGGCAGATGCGTGGAGCGTCGCTCTCCTCGTTGTCGGCGGGGCCGGAGTCGCCCCCGCCGCCGTTGCAGGCGAGGAGGAGGAGGCCGATGAAGGGAGCGCGGGCCATGGTGTTTCCTGCGTGAGAAGTCCGCATGGTCGCATCTTGTGCTCCCGTGCGCTTCTACATTGACCCGACTCTGACCCGACCCTGACCCGATCGTGAGTTCAGCGAAGGATCGGACTAGTGTTCGACGGCGTCGAGACGCGCCTTGAGTTCCCAGGTGGGGTCCCAGGTGGGGGTGTGGCAGCTCGTGCAGACCGCCTCGATGACGCACTCGGGACAGCTCTCACCGAGCCCGACGATGTTGTCGGCCGTGGGGGCGGCGACGTGGGCACCGCCGGGTCCGTGGCAGGCCTCGCAGGAGACACCCTCGCTGGTTCGGAAGGAGGCCAGGTCCTGGCTCGTGGGACCACCGATGGCCACCGGCGTGGCATGGCAGACCACGCAGCTCGGGTTCTCGGCGTCGGCGCCCTCCAGGCGGTCCATGGCGCGGCTGTGGGGGTCTCTCTTGGCTGCCCAGGTGTGCTGGGGCTTGTGACAGCTCTTGCAGGCCTGTGCGCCCACTGTGGGCCCCTCGGGGAAGGCGAGCAGGGGGCGCCCTGCCTCTCCGTTGGCCACGGCCTGGAGCCGCTCTCGGAGCTCGGTGTCGCTCAGCGTGTTGGCGGAGAAGTGGTCGATGTGTGGCAGACCCTTGGCGACGGTGAAGGCGATGCTGTGGTCGGCGTCGTGGCAGCCGGCGCAGGTGGCGGTGGCCTCGGTGCGCACGCCGTCGTGGGGGCCGCTGGGGCCGTGACAGGACTCGCAGCCCACGTCGGCGAGCGGCGAGCTGTGGTCGCTGAGCTGGAAGCCACCGGCCTCCATCCCGGTGACGTGGCAGCCCACGCACTCCAGGTCCTCGGCCCGCTCGCGCAGGTAGAGGGTGCGGTAGGCCAGGGCGTGGTGGCTGATCCCCCAGCTGGTGGCCTCCTCGGTGTGGCAGGCCATGCAGGTGGTGGCGCTCTCGAAGCCCTGCAGGGCCGAGAAGGGGTCGTCGGGGCTCTGGCGCATGGCCACGAGCCCGGCGAGGCCGCGCCGGTAGGGGCTGTAGCCCTCGACGAGGTCGATCTCGACGAGCCCACCCGCCGGCTTCGCGCCCTCGTGTGGGGTGGCGATGAAGAGCGCGGGGGTGGAGCGGGCCCCCACGGCCCGGGCGAAGCCGCCGGTGCGATCGACGATCAGGTCGAAGGGAACGGCATACTCGGTCTTGAACGCGGCGAGCTCCGCGTCGACGGTCGAGCTGGTGGCCACGCCGATCCAGGTGAGGTCCGGGAGCCGTGCGGAGAGCGCGTTGATCTCGGGCATGGCGTGCTGGCAGTGGGGGCACGCCGGCGCGAAGTAGAACAGCGCGGTGCGGCCCTGCAGCTCGGCCCCCAGCTCGGCTGGGACCAAGACCATGGCAGGCTCGATGGGGCCGAGGGCCTGGGCGGTGCCTGCGGCGATGGTGCCCGCGCTCCAGGAGTCGGGACGGGGCTGTCGGGGGAGGTCCGGGCCCGAGGGCACGGCCACATCGCCCGGACCCGCGGTCGCCCGCAGTGCAGGCAACGCGAGCACGAGCAGCAGAGCCAGCAGGGCGGTCAATCGGGGCCACAAGCGTGTCATCGGCGCCTGTGTATCCCGCCACTCCGCTGGACTGTTCCCCGCTCCGGAGGTGGTCGGCGTGCGACGATGCCATGCCGGAGGCGGTCATGGGCGAGGACACGGACTGGGA
>JAERSX010000664.1 GCA_016845285.1 Deltaproteobacteria bacterium
GCCGACAGGGTGTCGCCGCGCTCCCGGGCGATGGTGGTGGTGAACAGCGCGCCGCCGGAGAAACCCATGACCGCGAAGCGCTCGATGTCTACGTCGAGCTCGGTGGCCACACAGGTTCGCAGGTCGTCGTAGAGCACGACGTCTTCGGTGCCCTCCTCCATGGCGTCCCACATGTAGAAGCTGAAGCCCATCAGGTCCATGAGCTGGGACTCGGGCAGCACGATGACCGCGCCGGTCTCGTCGGCCAGGCTCTGCATGTCGAAGGCGTTGGCGAAGTAGCTGGCTGGCTCGATGCTCGTGTCGACCAAGCCGTGGAAGAAGAAGACCACGGGCATGTCGGTGCCGGGCGAGCTGGGGATCACCACGTGCACGTTGCGGTCCATGTCGCTCGACGTGAACGTCTTGGTGCCCGACTCCGTGAGGTCGGGGCAGTCGCCGCTCGAGAGCTCGGCGAGCTCGGCGGCGAGGGAGCCCTCGCCACCACCGGAGTCTTCGCCGGACGCGGTGTCGTCGGTGGCTTGGCCGTCGTCTTTGTCGCCGCAGGCAGAGAGAGTGAGGGCGAGGAGCATGCAGGGGATGGTCTGGACCGGGGACATGGAGCCTCCAAGGCGCGGAGTGTAGCGGGGTGCCTGCCGAGGTGCGACGGGCTTTGCCGAGCGCTGACGAGCGGTCTGCTGCTCCGCCGAGGGGCGCTACCCGATGAGCCCCCGTCGCTGCCACTCGCGGATGAACGGACTGCGTACCGCCCGTCGATCGCCCAGCCGCAGCCGGATCCCCTGGGCTCGCAGGTGCTCGGCCAGGGTGTGGAGATGGGCCATGCGGCCGTAGAAGCACTCGTCGCCCACGCTGTCCGGGTCGAAGTCGAAGGCTGGCAGCTCCACGGGCGGCAGCGCATCGCCGGCGGCCATGCGGTCCCAGTCGATGCCCGCCGAGAGCGAGTTGGTGGCCTCGAGGCGTGTGTTCCACAGGGGCAGGTCGTGCAGCTCGCAGACGAGCTTGAGCCATGACGTGTGGTCGTAGACCGTCGAGTCGATGCCCTGCTTGACCCACGGTCCGATGAGCTGGGTGGGCACGCGGAAGCCGAGCTGATCGAAGCCGTCGTCGCCCCGGTCGTCGGCGAGGGTGGGAGGCGGCACGTGGTCGAAGAAGCCGCCGTGCTCGTCATAGGTGAGGATGATGAGCGACCGCTCCCACAGGCCGCTCGCGACCAGCAGCTCGTAGATCTGGCCGATGAAGAGCTCGCCCAGGCCCGGATGGTGAGGCGGATGGTTGTCGTTGTAGCTGAAGGCGGGGTCGATCCAGCAGACCGGCGGGACCTCCCCCCGCTCGAGGTCCCGGGCGAGGTCCTCGATCATGCCGATCGTGCCCAGGGGCGAGGCGTAGTGATCCTTGAAGAGCCCGATGAACGGGAGGTCTCCGTAGTAGTAGCCCCAGGGGATCTCCTTCTCTTCGAGGGCCTGCCAGATGGTCTTCTCGGTGAAGAAGCCGCCGCTGGGCATGGTGTTGGACTGCTGGCCCTGGCTCGATGCCATGTGGGCGTAGAGCCGGTTGGGCCAGGTGGGCCCCAGGATGCTGCAGAAGTAGCGGTCGCAGACGGTGTAGGCGTCGGCCAGGGCCCAGGTGAACGGGAGGTCCTGGCGGCGCTGGTAGGCCATCACGCCGGCGCCGTTGCCGCCCACTCTGGCCGCGTACTCGGTGCAGAAGCCGTCGTTGGCGCCGTCGGCCCACTGGTCGTGAGAGCTCCCCCATCCGTGGGGGGGATCGTCGGGACAGGCGACGTCGGCGGGGTAGGGCGCCACGCTGCTGCCGTCGGGAGCAGGGTTGCTCATGTCTGCGGTGAGCCCGTCACCCTCGAGGCCTTCGTCGAGGCTGCGGCCGCCCAGCCAGTGGTCGTAGCTGCGGTTCTCCATCATGATCATGAAGACGTGGTCGATGCGCCCCGGGGCAGCAGCGGAGTCTCCTGCACCCCCGCCGCCGCCTTCGGGCTTGCAGGCCACGGCGGCGGCCGCCAGGCCCGAGCGGAGGGCGTCGCGTCGGCTGAGGACGGCCATGGGTTCTCCGGGGCGCTACTCGCGCAGGTCGAAGGCGGAGCGAGGGGCGAGGCGGATGGTGTCGTCGTCTCCCTGGAAGACGATGCCGATGACCGACGAGAAGGTGGCGCCGACCTCGACCTCGGGCTCCACGAAGCGGAAGTCGAGGACCAGGTCGAGGTCGGTCTCGGCGCCGTCGGCGTGGACCTCGGTCAGCTCGACGTTGAAGACACCGACCAGGCCGGCCTCGTAGGGAGTCCAGTCTTCGGGCAGGGTGGCCAGCTCGGTGGGGGTCTCGCCGCCGGAGCCAGAGACCACCAGATCGGTCGCCACGTCCTGCCGCAAGGTGACCCGGCCGTCGTCGTCCTGGACGAAGGTCGCCAGCAGCGACACCGCGTCGTCGGGAAAGACCAGCACCTCCTGCCCCTCTGGCACCGACAGGGTCACCCAGATGCCGGCGTTGGCTCCACCGCCGGGGTCCTGCAAGGTGTAGCCGCTGCCATCGAGGGCCACGCTGCTGGTGGCCACGGCTCCCTCGAGCTGCACCAGGCTGTTCACGGCCACCAGGCCGGCCTGGATGTCGGTGATGGTGTAGGTCCCGACGACGGTGCCACCGTCCTCGCCGACCACGATGTCGTCCTCGTCGCGGGGGCAGAGCAGCAGGGAGTCTCCGCTGCGATCGAGGGGACCGGTGAGACCGGTGTAGGTGACGCCGCTGTCGAGGTTGACGCTGCTCAGCAGGTCATCGATCAACACGTCCCAGGTGGTGGTGAACGAGCCGTCGGTGTTGGGCTCGCCGGTCATCTGCAGCCCCTGGAGGGTGAGCAGGTTGCCCTGGAGCAAGGACCAGTCGTCGGGCTCCGTCGAGATGGACACCGCGGTGACCTCGGCCGTGCCCATCTCCCAGACCGCCTCGGTCGACGTCACCGCCACCTGCCGTCGCTGGTCCTGGGTCATGGCGGTGCCGCGCAGGGCCAGCAGATCGCCCGGCTCGGGAGCCAGGCCATGGTCGGGCGGGAGCCAGGCGAGGCTGATGAACATGCCGGCGGCGCCGTCGGGGTCTTGGGCGAAGAAGCCGTCGCCTTCGCGGGTCAGCCCGCTCGTGGCCACGATCTGTTCGAGCAGCACACCGCCCTCCACCTCGTCGGCTCGGATGGCCTGCAGGGTGGTGCTGCAGGAAGAGCCGAGCAGGGTGCCCACGAGGTCGTCGGCGGTGCGGGGGTGGAGCAGCACCTCACCCAGGGCGTTGTCCACGACACCCACGGCCACCTCGAGCTCGTCTTCGGGGCCCGCGAAGATGTCCACAAAGGCGGTGCCGAGGGACAGGCCCTCGTCGAGGGCGACCGCCCCCGTCAGATCTGGGCAGGCGGCGATGGTGGGTTCCTCGTAGAGGACGAGGGCTCCGGTCCAGGCGGGATCGAGGGGGTCGACGTCGACGTCGACGGTGGGGTCGGCTGTGCCAGTGACCTCGAGATCGTCGAGTTCATCGACCAAGAGCTCGGTTCGGCCGAAGGCCTCGGAGGTGGTGGCGTCCAGCCGCAGGGTGTCGCCCACCGCCAGGTCCAGGGTCTCGGCGCCGCGCGGAAGGTAGACGGGCAGGCCACTGTGGGGGCCGCCGCCCGGGTCCTGGACCCACAGGGTGTGACCGTCTCGGCCGAGCGGTGTGGTGGCGATCACGTCATCGAGCGTCACCGCTCCCTCGACGTTGCCAGTGTGAACGCCATAGATGGTCGTCGCCTCGGCCGCCGGCGAGCCGGAGTCCACCACGGGCGCCGCGCCGGTGCAGGCCCAGGTTCCACCCAGCAGCAGGGGCAGCCGGTGCCGCATTCTCCTCCTCATCGGTCCGCGAACGCGGGCCTCCCCCACGGTGTACAAGACGGAGGGCGCTGTGGCGAGTGAAGCTCTGGTCGTTCGTGGCTTGACGCGGCGCTTCGGCAGCCGCACCGCGGTCTCTTCCCTCGACGTTCGCGTGGTGGAAGGCGACACCTACGGCTTTCTCGGCCCCAACGGTGCCGGCAAGACCACAGCCATCCGCTGCATGCTCGGCCTCATCCGCAAGAATGCCGGTGAGGTGGAGGTCTTCGGAGAGCGTGACCCGGTCCGCCAGCGCAGCTTCATCGGCTCGATGGTGGAGACGCCCACCTTCCACTCGTGGATGAGCGGTCGGGCGAACCTCGAGCGGGCGGTGGCCTACGCGGGCCAGGGCGACAAGGACGACATCGACCGGGCGCTCGGCCTCGTCGGCCTCGCCGGCCGCGACAAAGAGAAGGTGCGCACCTACTCGCTGGGCATGAAGCAGCGCCTGGGCATCGCGCGGGCGCTCGTGGGCAGGCCGCGGCTGCTCCTGCTCGACGAGCCCACCAACGGCCTCGACCCCCGCGGCATGAAGGAGGTCCGCGACCTCCTGCTCAAGCTCGCTCGAGAGGAGAAGCTCACCATCTTCGTGAGCTCTCACCTGCTCAGCGAGGTGGAGCTCCTCTGCAACCGGGTGGGCATCATCGAGCACGGCAAGCTCATCGCCGAGGGCACCGTCGAGGAGCTGCTGGCGCGTCGAGACGGCGGCCAGCTTGTCGATGTCGGTGTCAGCGACATGGCCGCCTTCCAGGGCTTCCTGGCGGGCGAGCACGGCCTCAAGGTGGTGGGCGACGCGCCGGAGGGCCGGCTGCGTCTGGAGCTCGAAGACCTCGACGTGAGCGAGCTGAACCGCCGCATGGTGGCCGCGGACCTGTCGGTCACGGCCCTGGCTCCGGTCATCAACTCCCTCGAAGACCTCTTCCTCTCGCTGACCTCCGAGGAGATCACCTGATGCCCCGTCACTTCCCCCAGATGGTGATGGCGGAGCTCCGCTGCGTCTTCGGCCGGGTCTCCGGCAAGGCGGCGGTGGTCATCGCCCTGCTCGTGGGCCTCGCGGTCACCGCGTTCTGGTTCTACGTCAACAGCCGCACCATCGATGCCGAGGTCAACGGCCTGGGCGTCAACAGCTTCCTCGACCTCAGCATGCGCGGCGTCATGGGCGCCGGGCTGCAGCTCCGCAACTTCTTCGTGTTGCCCATGGTGTTGGTGCTGGCCACGGCGGCCTCCTTCGCCGGGGAGCGCGGCGACAACACCCTGCGCGAGGTCTTCGTGCGGCCCGTCTCCCGATGGAGCGTGGTGCTGGCGAAGATCTGCGCGCTCATGACCCTGTCGGCCACCACCTTGTTGGTGACGGCCGTGCCTGCGATGCTGGGTGGGGCCGTGCTCTTCGGCTTCGAGTCGCCCATCGGCCAGGTGGCCCTCGGGTATGTGGCCAGCCTCCTGAGCGACCTGGGCCTCGTGCTCATGGTGGTGCTCGCCAGTGGGATCTCGGCCCGTGTCGGCGGCGTCGTGGTCGCCGTCATCGGCGGCTTGATGGTGGACATGGGGGCGCGCGCCTTGCTGGGCGTGATGAACACCTTCGGCGTGGAGTGGGCGGGCCCTGTGGGTCGGGCCATGCCCGGTGCGGCCCTTGCGTGCTGGGAGGGCTTCGACGGCACGTGGGAGTGGGAGCGCTTCGTCGGGCTCGCCGCGCTGTGTCTCATCTGCGGAGGCATCTCGCTGTGGCGCTTCCAGCGGATGGACGTGCCCTAGGCGCCCTCGGGCCTCAGGGGCCACAGACAGCAAGATACGCAGGCGCATGAGTGCTCCTCTCGCCGGCGTCCGTGTCCTCGACTTCACCCGCGTGCTGGCCGGGCCGTTCGCCACCATGACCCTGGCCGATCTCGGCGCCGACGTGGTCAAGGTGGAGAGCCCCCGCGGCGGTGACGACACGCGCATCTTCGGGCCGCCCTTCTCGGCGGGTGCCAGCACCTACTTCCTGGCCATCAACCGAGGCAAGCGCTCCGTCGCCATCGACCTGCGGCTCCCGGAGGGCCAGGCCTTCGCCCGGCGTCTGGCTGCGCAGGCCGATGTGGTCATGGAGAACTTCCGCCCGGGGGTGATGGCCGATCTGGGGCTGGACCACGCGACCCTGAGCGCGGGTCGGCCCGAGCTCGTGTACTGCAGCATCTCCGGCTTCGGTCAGGCCGACCCCCGCCGCGGCTACGACATCGTGGCCCAGGGCATGAGCGGCATCCCTGCGCTGACGGGGCCGGTGGCCGGCGCCCCCTACAAGTG
>JAERSX010000665.1 GCA_016845285.1 Deltaproteobacteria bacterium
GAGCGTGACAACGACAACGACAAGAGAGGGAACCCAGGCTCCCGTCTGTGACAGTCACGCGACGCCCGCCCACGCTGTTGCCCAAAAATAAACACCATGTATACTCCAGCTCAGGCACCGCGGACGCCAGGATGTCCCTTCCCCTTCTCGTTGCTCTTGCTATGCCCCTCGCCCTCGCCCAGGACGACGGCGCCGCGCCACCGGTGGTCAACGGCTCAAAGACCTCAGACTACGAGGCCGTGGGTGCGATCATCGCCTGTGGCAGCAGCTGCTTCAGCTTCTGCAGTGGAACCTTGGTCGATGAGCTCTGGGTCATCACCGCCGCTCACTGTGTCGACGCTGAACAGTCCTACGCCCGCTCCGGGTACACCACCTGGTTCGGCGTGGGCCCGGAGATGGGCTCGCTCACCGACTACGTCGAGCTCACAGACACCTACGCCCATCCCCAATACAGCAGCTACACCCTCGCGCACGACATCGGACTGCTCGAGCTGCTGGAGCCCATGACCAGCGTCGACCCAATGCCCGTCAACACCGACGACATCGGAAACGACTGGAACGGAACGGAGCTGACCTACGTGGGGTGGGGGGTCACCAGCGACAACGCCAGCGACGGTGGTGTGAAGCGCACGGCCGACATGGCCATCAACAGTTCCGACAGCCAATTCGTCTACACGCTCGACATCTCAGACGGCCAGAACATCTGCTACGGCGACTCTGGCGGTGCGGCCCTCGAGCCCCTGGGCGACGGCATCTTCGAGCTGGTCGGCGCCAACTCACACGTCTTCGGCTACCAATACTCAGGCTACATGTGCGAAGGCGGCGGCTCGGGCGCGGCGCGGGTCGACAGCCACCTCGACTGGATCCTCCAGTATGTCGACGTGTCAGGCTACGACCCCGACGACGATCAGGGGTCCGGCGACGGAGGAGACTCTGACGGTGGCTCTGGGGACGGCGGTGGCTCTGGAGACGACGGAGGGGGTGACTCTGGCGACGACGAGGGCGACTCCGGCAGCAGCGGCAACTCTGCCCCCGAGGTGTGGGCAGAGAGTGTGATCGTACCCATGGATGGAAAGGCCCGAAGCCGGGTGCTCGTCGAGGATCCCGACGCTGACGAGGTTCACACATACGTCATCGCCGAGGAGCCCGCCCACGGTAGCGCTGAGCTCCAGGGGGACGGGTGGCTCACGTATGCGCCAGACTACGGCTACATCGGTGACGACCAGCTCGTTGTGGTCGTGACAGACCGTTCCGGCGAGACGGGCACAGCTGAGATCTGGGTAGACGTCGTGTCGCGTGACGCCACCTCAAATGGTTGTACCAGCATTACGAGCCTGCCACGAGGCTCTGCCTGGTTGTTCCTCCCCGGTGTGTTCATTTCACTCGGTAGGCGACGCCGGAATTGATGCTCCGAACCCGGGCAGACCGGACAAGACAATGAAACGAGCCCTGGTGTGCGTCAGATTCACTGGGTAGACTGTGGGTGAGCCTTTCGGCGAAGGCTCTGTTCTGCCAATACGAGGTCCGGCTTGTCCGAACAGCACGTCAACGCGACTTTCCTGCGCCCGTTCCTCGACGTGACGGACCAGCGCTTCGGAAACACACGCACTGACGACATCCTCGAGGCGGCAGGCGTCACGCGGGCCCGGGTCTGGGACGACACCGAGTGGGTGTCCCTGCAGACGTGTGAGGAGCTCTGTGCCAGCTTCCACGAAGCCTTCAATGACCCAGCGTTCTTTGAACAGATCGGCCAGCTCAGCTTCCAGCGCCGGTACATGGGCATCATGCGGCCCATCATCCAGGCCAGCAACTCGCCGCGGTTCGTCTACAAGGGCATGCTCAGCAACATCGCCCGCTTCAACAAGGTCGGGAGCT
Organism: Deltaproteobacteria bacterium; assembly: GCA_016845285.1. Taxonomy (GTDB): domain Bacteria; phylum Myxococcota_A; class UBA796; order UBA796; family UBA2385; genus BH17. The sequence goes on from JAERSX010000665.1 coordinate 1,876, forward strand.
TCGAGGTAATCGAAGAAGGCCCCTGCTTGCTCGATCTTCGCTACCGCCCCAAGCCCGGCGCCCCGACCGAGCGTGAGGGTCTGGTCTGCGCAGCACGGCGCGGCCAGATCTCGGCAATCCCGACTCTCTTCGGCCTTCCCCCCGCCGAGGTCGAGCACGACTCCTGTCTGGCCTCGGGAGACCCCCACTGTCGCTACCACATCACATGGCGTCCTCCGGTCTCTCGCTGGCGGCCCTTGCTGGGCTTCACGGCCGGCGGCGCCAGCGGCTTCGCCCTCGCCACCAGCTTGGGGGCCCCCATCTCGGTGAGCCTGCTCGCGTGTGCCGGATTCGCCATTGCCGGACAGTTCGTTGGCCGAAGTTCCCAGATCGCAGAGAAGTTGCGTATCAGCCAGAGACACCTCGACGAAGCGCGCGGCGGCCTCATCCGCGCCGCTCACGCACACGAGCGCCAATACACAGCCCTCGTCGACGCCAAGCGCGACGTGGAGCGCCAGGTCGAGGAACGCACCCGCGAGCTCGATGAGCGCCGCGCCCAGCTCGCGGAGTCTCTCGACCGTATCTGGACCCTCGATCAAGAACGCCGAGCCTTCTTCGACAACATCTCTCACGAGCTTCGGACCCCACTGAGCACAATCCTGGCGCTCCTCGACACACCACTGGACGGGTCGCAGCCCGATCTGAACAATCAAGAGCTTGTGGACAGTCTGCGCCGCAACTCGATGCGACAGCTGGAGCTGGTCAACCAACTGCTACAGATCGCACGTACGGACGCAGGGGGCATCGACCTTCAGTCCATTCCCATAGACCTCGGTGACCTCGCCTCCTCTGTCCACAAGACCTACGCGGCCAGCGCGCGCCTGCGTGGCGTCACCCTCGAGGTCGACAGCGCTCCCGAGACACCAATGATCCTGGGCGATCCCTCCTGGCTGGTGTCTGCCATCGGGAACCTCGTCACCAATGCCATCAAGGCCTGCAGCTCCGGCGACACCGTGCGCATCGTGGTGGGCTACGACCCCGAGGGGCTGAGCGTCGAGGTCTCGGACGACGGCCCAGGCATCCCCGAAGCCTTCCTCCCCCGTATCTTCGATCGCTTCTCCCAAGCCGGCGATGTGGATGCCCGCAAGGGCGGCAGCGGCCTGGGTCTCGCCATCGTGCACGAAGCGGTGCGCCTGCACGGCGGTGACATCTCCGTCATCAGCTCGCAGGAAGCCGGAACGCGATTCAACATTCGGCTGCCCCGCCCCGACTCGGTGATCACCGACAACAGCTCATCCTCGCTGGACCCATTCCTCGAAGCACTCCCGCAGACGCTCCAGCCAGCACCACGTGCCCCGACACCGATCTCGCTCGCAGATGCCGACGCCCCGCTCGTCTTGGTTGTCGAGGACGACCCCGATCTCCGCCAGTACCTCATCGACACCCTCAGGCCCCGCTGTCGCGTGATGGATGCAGCGGACGGCGTAGAGGCTCTGAAGGTCATCGCTCTCCACTTGCCGGATCTGGTGCTGACCGACGTCCACATGCCGCGGTGTTCCGGACTCGAGCTGGTCGAGACCTTGCGAGCACACGAACGGACCCGCCAGGTCCCGGTCATCATGCTCACCGCCCAGCAGCGGCTGGACGATGTGGTCCGGTGCTACGAAGCGGGCGCCAATGACTACCTGCGCAAGCCATTCCACCTTCGCGAGCTCTTGGTCCGGGTGGATGTCCAGCTCCGCATGGGCGCACTGCGCCGCCAGATCGCTCATCGCGAGCGTCTCAGCGCCATCGGCACGCTCGCGGCCGAGGTCGCCCACCAGGCACGCAATCCCCTCAACGTGATCCTCAGCGGTCTGGAGATGCTCGATGAGCAGGTGACCTTCGATGCCTCGCCCGCCGACCAGCAGGCCCTCTTCGATGCCTTGAGGGACTGCGGCCGCCGTCTCGCGGCACTGGTGGACGACCTCGTCAATCTGTCTGGCATGGACCGCGGCGCTCGTAGCATCTTCGATCCCCAGGACGGCCTCAAGACCGCCCAACGGCTCATCAGCACGGCGGCCAACGGAAAGGTTCAGCTCAGCGCAGATCTGGGTCCCTCGGTGGAGATCGAGGGATACGCCGGCGCACTCAACCACGTGTTCTACAACCTTCTGGACAATGCGGTCCGTGCCGCAGGCCCCGGAGGCCAGGTCAAGGTGCGCAGCCGGCTCTCGGACGATGGCGTGGTCATCGAGGTTGGAGACAATGGCGCGGGCGTGTCCGAGCCCCACCTCGGTCGCCTCTTCGAGCCGTTCTACACCACCCGTCCTGCAGGAAAGGGCACCGGCTTGGGTCTGTCCATCGCCCGAGACATCGTGGCCGAGCACGGCGGCAGCATCCCGGTCG
>JAERSX010000666.1 GCA_016845285.1 Deltaproteobacteria bacterium
TCCTGGTCCTGCTGGCCGCAGTCCCGGCGGTGGTCACCCTGCATGAGCTCGGCCACGCGCTCATGGCGGGGCCGGCTGGCTACAGACTGACGAGCTTCGGAGTGGGACGCGGCCGACCCCTCCTCCACCACCGGGCGCGCGGTGGCGTCGTGCTCTACCTGGGCCGAAACCTCCTGGCGGGTGGGGCCTGCGTCGCCATCCCACGGGATCCTTCTCCCGGGCCGCGGGCCGCCCTCTTCCATGCCGGCGGTGTGATCGCCCAGGCCCTGCTCGCGGTGGGGCTCTGGCTCCTGCCGAGCTGGTGGTGGGTCGAGGCGGTGGCCTCCTTCAACTTGCTGGTGCTGGCCAGCAACCTGCTGCCTTGGCGTGTGGCCGGAATGGCCAGCGATGGCTGGTGGATCCTGGCGCACCTGCGACGTCGAGGTGGAGGTGGGCCAGGCCTCATCGGCCGGCGCGCGGTGATCGGGCGCATCCTGGACTTCGAGGGCCGCGCGCGGAGTCCCATGGGGGTCTGGTACGCCGAGCTGATGCTGGCGTGGACCGACCTGCTGGTGGGCCGGCTTGTCTCCGCCGACCGCTTCTTTGCGGAGGCCCATGATGAGGCGGCCGTCGATCCGGTCCTCGACGCCCTGTCCCAGTATGTCGAGGCGTCTTGGCACCGTGCCCGTGGGCGTCCCCTGGCCGCGCTTCGTCTGGTCCGAGATGTGCGGCGGGCCTATGGACCTCAGCTGAGCCAGTCGAGCGAGGATCTTCTCGCGGTGGTCGAGGCGCGCACCTGGCTCGACCTCGACGAAACCGACGCCGCTCGCAAGGCGCTGAGCCAGGTGGCCGGTGCGGTGGGCGCTGTGGGAGGCGAGGCAGCCGTCATCCGCCTGGAGATCGCACTCCGCGAGGAAGACACCGAGGCGGTCGCACGTTGTACCCGCCACCTGGGGCACCGGTGGAGCGGTGCGGTGCTCGACCTCCCGGCGGCCATCCGCGCCTTGTCCCGTGGCGTCGAGGCCTTGGGCGGGCCCGCAGATGTCGAGCTGGGGCAGCTGGCGGCTCTCGCAAACGGCGCAGCCCGGCGGCTCCTCTCTCAGTGCGACGCCGACGACCGTCACTCCCTCGCAGCTCGCTTGGGGTTGCGAACCAGCTCCACCAACGCGGGCGCTGGCTACGGCTGAGGGGCGGGGCCTGCGGTGTCGAGCTCGACCCGCCGCATCTGCAGGATCAGCGCCCCGATCTGCCAGCGCTTGATGCCCAGACGCCGCTGCCACTGAGACTCGACCATGAGCTGGGCGTTGGTCTGTTTGTCGATGGAGAGGTCGAGCAGCATGCGCTGACGTGGCTCGGCCCGGAAGACGACCTCGACCACGAGACCATCGGTGCCCACGTGCTGCAGCTTGCCTTCGTCCACCCGGAGCGACTCCCCATCGTGGGCGGTGCGGCGCACCATCACCGGCCAGCTGAGGGGCTGCACGTCCTGGCCCTTGGTCTGACCGAAGACGTCGATGGGTAGGCGAGGGGTCGTGCCCAGAGGCATCTGCTCGCGGAGGTGGCAGAGCTCGAGGTAGTGCTTGAGCTTCGCGCGGGCCCGAGTGAGCCAGCGCGTGCGGGCTTCGATGTATCGCTCGAGGCCTCGGACCCAGTCGTCGAGCCCCGGCGGGGGCCAGGATGCCTCGGTCTGCACGGCCATGGCTGGCAGCGCCCGAGTGGAAGGCGGGGTCGGCGGCGCTTCGGGGACCAGGCTCCGCTTCAGCTTTTCCGCCGCCTCGGGGTCCAGATCGTCGGTGCGGCCGGGCAGCGAGGTGCGATTGGACTGGAAGAGAGGCTCTGGAGCGAAGGGACCGCTCGACACGCCGAGGCGTGGAGGCGGAGTCGGGGCATCGGTGGGCGGTACGCTGGATTTGGTCTCGCCAGGCTGGCTGGACCGCGGCGGGTCGGGTGCCTCTTCGGCGCGCGGAATGCTCCGGAGCCGGCGCGCGAGGGTGATGGGGAGAGCCGACAGCGAGACCGCGTCACCCGCGCCTGCGTCCAGCCACTGTTGACGGGCGCCACGATCGGGTGCCTGGGTCGAGACGACGATGGTGGGGACCCGGGCCCGCCGGACCATGGCGAGTGCGCGGGACCGGGGCTCGGACCAGACCACCCAGAGATCGGCTCGGGCGTCGGGACCCATGCTGAGAGTCGCCAGGGCTTGGATCGCCTTGCGTAGATCGCCAGGGGGCTGCGGTCCGAGCCAGGCGACGGTCGGCGTAGCCGACGCGGTCGGCGCGACGTCAAGCATCCAGTTCAACCATCCAGCGGTTCCCCTCGACCGAGGCATCCTACCCCAACACGGGGTCGGGCTATGGTGCCTCTGGGTGTCGTTCGCCTGGAGGGTCTCTGCGCGTCTGCATCGTCACCCGCGGTGACCTCTTCCCCACGCACCACGGTGCCGCCGTCAAGATCGTGCGCACGGCCGAGGCATTGGCTGCTGCGGGGGCACCGACTTGTGTGGTCACCGACGACCGGGATCACTACCTGCGCTTCGACGTGGACGGCTGCGCAGAGGTTGCCTACCCCCCCCGGTTTCGTGCGGCTCAAGAGTGGCCGCTGCTCCCTCGGGCGGGGCGCTGGGCCGAGCGCCTCTGCGATCGACTTGGCTACCCACCCGAAGAGCACTTCCTGTACCGCCGGCTGTTCGATCCGGTCTGGTGGATGAGGGCGGTGGAGGTCGGGCGCCTCGAAGGCATCGACGTCTTTCAGGCGGAATTCCCTGGGTATGGGGTGCCGGCTTTCGTGGCGGCCCAGCTCCTGGGACGACTCCGTGGCGCGGTGGCCGGCGGCGGTCGGCACGCACGGTGCAGCATCGTCCAGCACAACGTGGAGTGGGAGCGTCTGAAGGACTTCGGGCACGATGCCCGCTGGCTCAGACCCATCGAACAGGGGGTTCTGCGGGCGGTGGACGAGGTGATCGCCGTGAGTCGCGACGATGCGCGCCGCATGGAAGCGGCCGGGCTCCCCGCCGACTCGATCACGGTCATTCCCCACGGCGTCGATGTGGACGCGTTTCGCGGGGTCGGCCTGGCCGCGCGTCGAGCGCTCCGGGCCCGCTACGGCATCGCGGCCGAGTCGCCGATGCTCTTCTTCCACGGCACGCTGCACTACTGGCCCAACACCGAGGCAGTCCGCTTCGTGGCCGAGCAGCTGCTCCCCCGGCTCTTGGAGCGACACCCGGAGCTCCGCGTGGTCATCAGCGGCATGGGCGCTCCTCGCTACTACGATCATCCGGCCATCGTGTTCACCGGTGCTGTAGACGATCTCGCCGTCCACATCGCCGCAGCCGACCTCTGCATCTGCCCGGTGGCCCACGGTGGTGGCACCCGCATGAAGCTGCTGGAGTACATGGCGGCGGGCCAGGCCATCGTGAGCTTCACGAAGGGAGCCGAGGGCATTCAGTACACCGAGGGCGAGGAGATCGTCATCGCCGATGGGGCTGACGCCTTCGCCGAGGCCTGTCAGGCGCTGCTGGGCGACCCAGCCCGCCGGGCCCGCCTCGGTCGGTCGGCCGCCCGCTTCGCCGACGCCTATGACTGGTCGGCCATCGCCCAGGCCTACATCTCGCTCTACGCTGGCGAGGGGCGTGGTGAGGACTGGAACCCCCGGCTTCTCGCCGCGCGGTCGGCGCCCTCTCCCGATGAACCGCCCGATCCTGAGGCGCATCTCCCCCCCCGGGTACCCAGCAAGCCGCTGACCCTGCTGCTCCTGGTCAACCGGGGCTGCAACCTCCGCTGCAGCTTCTGCGATCTGTGGGAGGGCCACGTCCACATGGATGTGGAGGGGCACGTCTTGCCGTTGCTGGACGAGGCGGTGGCCATCGGCACACGCACCCTCGTGCTGACGGGCGGTGAGCCGCTGCTCCACAAGGGCATCTTCGACGTGGTGCGGGCGGGCAAGGACCGCGGGATGGCCGTCAACATCACCACCAACGGCACGCTGGTGGACCGGCACTTCGAGGCGCTGCTGGAGGCGGGGGTGGACTCCCTGAGCTTCTCCCTCGATGGCCTCGAAGCGACCCACGACAGCCTCCGTGGGCAGGTCGGCGCCTGGAAGCGCACCGTGGCGGCGATGGAGCGGGTCCTCGATCACGGGGCCATGGGCGTCAGCGTCTACATGGTGGTCACCAACACCAACGTGGGTGAGCTTCCCGCCCTCTACGACCTCGTCCGCGCGAAGGGCGCGGCCTTCGACTTCTGGCCAGTCAACGACGCCCCGGACCTCTATCTGCAGAAGCCCGAGCACCATGCGGCCTGGCGCGCTGCCCTCGATCACATCGCGGCCACCGATGCCGAGGTGGCTCGCCGTCGCGACTACTACCTCGAGGGGCTCGACTACCACGCCGGCAAGCAAGGTCCCGTGCGCTGCCTCGGCTTCGTCGATCAATACGGCGTGACCTACGAGGGCGACCTGCTCCCCTGCTGTGTGTGGGGAGCCGATGGACTCAAGGCCGGCAACGTGTTCGAGACGCCGCTCTCAGAGCTCTGGCACAGCCCGGAGGTACAGGGCTTCCGCGAGCACATGTACGGCGAGGGATGCGACGCCGGCTGCTGGAACCACTCGCTGTACGAGTTCATGGTGTCCACAGGTGAGAGCTTCCGCGTGGGGCCGGTGCGGGCACCTGCTGCTCTCCCCGGAGGGGGCACTCCGGAGTGATAGGGGGCCGCCGGGAGGGGTGACATGCCCTGGAGACCAGCGAGCTTTCGAGGCAAGAAGGTGTGGGTCGAGGTCGATCATCTCGGCAAGCTGATGGCCGAAGGTGGTCGTGTGCCCATGCGGTACTCGGACAAGGCGGGCGTGAAGATCTACCGGGCGGGCGTGGCCAACCTGAAGGTCGAAGCCCGTGGCACGGTGGACCTGCCCCC
>JAERSX010000667.1 GCA_016845285.1 Deltaproteobacteria bacterium
GTCCAACATCTACGCCATCGACGACATCAAGTTCATCACCAAGTTCAACGTCGAGGTGGTGGTCGCCAGTGAGCAGGCCATCAGCGACGCCATCGAGAAGTACTACACGAGCAACGTCAGCTTCGACGAAGTGATGATGGACTTCGGTGAGGATGAGGACGACGTCGAGTGGGAAGAGGACATCGAGGAGGACATCAACGTCCTCGACCTCGAGAAGTCCGCCGGAGACGCCCCTGTCGTCAAGCTGGTCAACCTCATCCTGCTGGACGCCATCCGCAAGGGGGCCAGCGACATCCATGTGGAGCCCTACGAGAAGCAGCTCCGGATCCGCTACCGCATCGATGGCGTGCTCTACGAGGTCATGAAGCCGCCCCTGAAGCTCAAGCACGCCATCATCTCGCGCCTCAAGATCATGAGCAAGCTCGACATCGCCGAGCGGCGTCTCCCTCAGGATGGTCGCATCAAGCTCAAGCTGGGTCGCGGCCGTGAGATGGACTTCCGTGTGAGCGTCTGCCCCATGATGTGGGGCGAGAAGGTCGTGCTCCGACTCCTCGACAAGTCGAACCTGCAGCTCGACATGACCAAGCTCGGCTTCGAGGAGAAGGTCCTCTCGGGCTTCAAGGCCGAGATCTACAAGCCCTTCGGCATGATCCTCATCACGGGGCCCACGGGCTCCGGCAAGACGACCACGCTGTACTCGACGCTCTCGGAGCTCAACAAGTCGACCACCAACATCTCCACCGCCGAAGATCCCGTCGAGTTCAACCTCTTCGGCATCAACCAGGTGCAGATGCACGACGACATCGGCCTGAACTTCGCGTCGGCTCTTCGTTCCTTCCTGCGCCAGGACCCCGACATCATCATGGTCGGGGAGATCCGGGACTTCGAGACGGCTGAGATCGCCGTGAAGGCGTCCCTCACGGGTCACCTCGTGCTCAGCACGCTCCACACCAACGATGCGCCGAGCTCGGTCAGTCGCCTCTTGAACATGGGCATCGAGCCTTTCCTCGTGGCGTCGTCGGTCAACCTCATCGGCGCCCAGCGGCTCCTGCGGAAGCTGTGTCCCGACTGCCGCGAGCCGGTCGAGGTGCCGGAGCAGGTCATCGTCGACCTGGGGGTGCCGCCCGAGCGGGTGGCCGGGTTCGAGATCAAGCGGGGCAAGGGCTGCCGGACCTGCAACAGCACCGGCTACAAGGGGCGTATCGCCTGCTACGAGATCATGATCTTGTCTGATGAGCTCGCAGAATTCGTGCTGAACGGTGCCTCCACGTTGGAGCTGAAGCGCGAGGCCATTCGCCAGGGCATGTCCTCATTGCGCATGTCAGCGCTCAACAAGCTCGAGTTGGGCATGACCTCCATTGAGGAGGTTGTTCGCGCAACGGCTACCGACTAGCGCCGCTTCGAACACACCACCTGTGCCTCTGGTGCGCACACCCCCTTGTCATCGTGTAGTTCGGGCATGTAAGCTCCAAACGGCCCACCGCCGGAGGTAAGCCGATGCCGGTCTTTGCGTACCAGGGACGTTCTCCCTCGGGTGACGTGCGCAAGGGCGAGGTGGAAGCTGCCGATGCCAACGCTGCGCGCAATCGCCTCCGGCAGATGCAGATCCGTCCGGACTCGGTGAAGCAGAAGGGTGGGCTGAGCATCGACATCCCGACGCCGGCCTTCCTCAAGCCGAAGGTCAAGGTAAAGGATCTCGTCATCTTCACGAGACAGTTCGCGACGATGATCGACTCGGGGCTGCCGTTGGTGCAGTGCCTCGACATCCAGTCCAAGCAGGCACCAAACCCGACCTTTCGAGAGGAACTGGCCGACATCAAGGACGCTGTCGAGAGCGGTAGCACCTTCGCCGATGCGCTCAAGCGCTTCCCCGGCACCTTCGACGAGCTGTTCCGCAACATGATCGCGGCTGGCGAGGTCGGTGGCATCCTCGACACCATCCTCAACCGCCTCGCGACCTATCTCGAGAAGGCTGAGCGGCTGAAGCGCCAGATCAAGGGCGCGATGATGTACCCCGTCATCGTCATCCTGGTCTCCATCGTCGTGGTCACCGTGTTGCTTCTGAAGGTGGTGCCCACCTTCGAGGCGATGTTCGCGGAGTTTGGCCAGGCGTTGCCGGCCCCCACCGCCTTTGTCATCGCTCTGTCGCAGTGGCTCCAGAACAATTTCGTCTTCATCACCGTGGGCGCGATCGTGGCTGGCGTCGGCATCAAGCAGTTCTACAAGACCGAGAAGGGCGAGGTCTTGATCGATGGGCTCATGCTCAAGCTGCCGGTCTTCGGTGAGCTTCTCGTGCGCGTGGCTGTGGCGCGGTTCTGCCGTACGCTGGGCACCATGGTGGCCTCGGGTGTGCCCATCCTGGAGGCGCTGGAGATCTGCTCGCGGACGGCTGGCAACAAGGTGATCGAGAACGCAGTCGACGGAGTCCGAGACGCCATCTCCGAAGGCCGCCCCATCGCCGAGCCTCTGTCGGAAGCAAAGGTCTTCCCGGAGATGGTCTGTCAGATGATTGGCGTCGGCGAGGCCACCGGCGCGCTGGACGTCATGCTCAGCAAGGTCGCTGACTTCTACGAAGAAGAAGTCGACCAGGCTGTCGACAACCTGACGAGCATGATGGAACCCCTGATCATCGTGTTCCTCGGGGTGATCATCGGCGGTCTGGTCATCGCGATGTACATGCCGATCTTCTCCATGGCATCGGCTATCGGCGGGTGAGCGGAGACGGCGCTCCGGTACCGTCCGGGGCTTCCTTCGGGAGATCGGGCAGGGCCTACTTCCTTGGACGTGTGTTCGTGGTCCCGGTCGTGGTGGCCGTCTCCTTCGTGCCGCTGACCCTGGGCGAGATCACGGATCACCCTGTTGCGCTGCTGGGCCTGCTCACCTGTCTGCTGAGCGTGCCTGTTGCCGGGGTGATCGGGTTGTCTCGTACCGTGCGACGTAGGTTCGTCGGTCCCGAAGCGCGTGCGGTGAGCTTGTACTTCGACGTGGTCCTCACCACCTGTCTCCTCGCTTTCCAGCCCCCGGAGCAACAACCCGACTCGCCGCTGTTTCAGCTGTACTTCGTGCCCTTGCTCGTCAGCGCTCAGCTGGTGTCCCCGTGGGCCCGGGCTGCGCTCACCGGCTCCTCGATTGCCCTCTACGTAGGAGTTCTTGGTACCAGCTACCCGCTGGCTGGCCTCTTCTTGTCTCCTTCGGTGGTGCTCCGGGTCTTCGCGCTGTTGCTCGTGGGTCTGCTCTCCAGCCTCCTCATGGAGCAGGTGCGCCGCAGTGCGGCCCAGCAGATCCAGCGCACCGAGCGCGCGGCTCAGGCCATCCGCAGCCGGCAGGACCTGCTCCTCGACGAGCTCAACACTGGTGTCCTCATCGTTGATGCTCAGGGCATCATCCGGGGCGCGAATCCCGCCGCTCAGAGCCTGCTCGGCCACGTAGAGGGTGGTCAATGGACCGAGGTCCTGCAACCAGGGCGGGAGTCGACCTGGGAGCAGCCCTTCCGCTCGGCCGAGGGCAAGGTGTGGCTCTTCTGCAGTCGAAGTGCCCTCGAAGCAGGCGGAGACGTCGTGCTGGTGGAGGACGTGACCAACCTCCGAGACATGGAGGCGCGGGTAGAGCGCTCCGAACGCATGGCCGCTGTGGGGCGCCTGTCGGCTGGGCTGGCTCACGAGATCCGCAACCCTCTCGCAGGTCTCTCGGGGTCGGTACAGATGCTGGCCATGGACTCGGACGAGCCGCTGCTTCAGATTGTCCAGGAGGAAGTGAATCGCATCAACCGCCTGGTCGAGGACTTTCTCGACCTGAGCCGACCCTTGGATCTCCAGCTCGAAGAGGTGGATGTCTCTCGACTCGCCGGAGATGTCTGCGCGGCCTTTCGGCACGATCCAAAATTCGCCGAGCGGGTCGAGGTGATCGAGAGCTTGGCGGACGAGCTGGTCTTGAAGCTCGACCCTTCTCGGCTTCGCCAGGTCCTCTGGAACCTGCTCCTCAACGCTGCTCAACACATCGCCACCGACGGTCGTGTGCTGGTGACCACGCAGCGAGGGGACGACACGGTCTGGATCTCGGTAGAAGATGACGGGCGGGGCATCGAGGCTGATGACCTCGAGAGCATCTTCGACCCCTTCTTCACCACTCGTTCGGGCGGTAGTGGCCTTGGACTCGCCAATGTCGAGCGCATCGTGGCCCAGCACGGGGGCCGCGTGACAGTGGCGAGCGAAATAGGGGTCGGCACCCGGTTCGAAATCGAGCTCCCGCTTCTGAGAGATCGGGACTGGGGTGCGGTCTCCGAGAAAGCATCGGATGGCCTAAAGACTACGGGTGTCGCGCGCCGGCCAGAAGACGTCGACGCGTCTCTGCTGCAAGGGAGGTCAGATGTCAGGTGAGCGCTTGCTGGTGGTGGACGACGACCAGACCGTTCGCCGCGTACTCGGCATCCTCTTCGAGCGTCACGGCTTCGATGTGGAAACGGCCATCAGTGGTGAGGACGCACTGCGTCAGGTGGAGGAGCGTTGGCCCGATCTGGTGGTCACCGACCTCAACATGCAGGGCATCGATGGCATCGATCTCGTTCGAGCGCTCAAGTCCACTGCGGCCCGAGAGGGACGCGACATCGCATGCATCGTGGTGACCGCGTTCGGGAGCACCGCCGTAGCCATCGAGGCCATGAAGGCTGGTGCCCTGGACTATGTGCAGAAGCCCTTCCGCAACGACGAGCTCGTCATGAAGGTGCGGCGGGGGCTGTCTCAGCGAGAGCTGGAACGAGACAACCGGCGCTTGCAACGTCAGCTGAAGTCCCGCCATCAGTTCGAGAACCTGGTGGGCTCGAGCGATGCCATGCATGTTGTCTACGACATGATCCACCGGGTCAAGGACACGCGGATCAGCTGTCTGATCGAGGGCAAGAGCGGTACCGGTAAGGAGATGGTGGCGCGCGCAATCCACTTCAGCGGGCTGCGTGCGCAAGGGCCGTTCGTGGCCATCAATTGTGGAGCCATCCCAGAGAACCTCGTGGAGTCCGAGCTCTTCGGGCACAAGAAGGGTGCCTTCACGGGTGCCAGCCGGGACAAGGTGGGGCTGATGCAGTCCGCCGACAAGGGCACCATCTTCCTCGACGAGGTGGCGTCGTTGCCGCTGAGTGCTCAGGTCAAGTTGCTCCGGGCGCTGCAGGAGCGCCGCTTCACACCGGTCGGGGCCGTCCAAGAGGTGTCGGTGGACGTGCGCGTGTTGGCCGCATGCAACGTCGATCTGGAAGCGGCGGTGGAGAACGGTGAGTTTCGCGAAGACCTGTACTACCGCCTGAACGTGGTGAAGCTCGAGCTGCCACCTCTGAGAGAGCGTGGCGACGACATCCTCATGTTGGCCGAGTCCTTCCTGGACGAGTTTGCACGCGAGTACGATCGGCCTCTTCGCGGCATTTCGCCGGATGCACGGACCCTGTTGAGGGCGTACCACTACCCTGGCAACGTCCGGGAGCTCCGAAACCTGGTCGAGCGCGCCGTGGCGTTGTGCCGCGACGATGTGTTGACCGCCGCAGACCTGCCGTCCCACCTCCAGACTGCTCCTGCGACCACCTCTGCGGTGTTGCCCGCCAAGCAGTTCCCCGAAGATGGATTCGATCTGGACTCGGAGCTGTCTCGTCTCGAGAAGACCTGGCTCCTTGCCGCACTCCAAGAGGCCGACGGGCAGAAGACCCGCGCTGCGCAGCTGCTGCACATGAGCTTCCGCAGCTTTCGCTACCGGCTCAACAAGTACGCCCTCGACGATTGACCCAGGCAGGACGACTCAGAGTGTCGTGTGACGGACAGGTGACGTAAATTGTCAGCCTCTGAGTGACGCAACACGCGCTGGTGGGGCCGCTGGGTGCCGAAATGAGATGGCGGTGGGCGCCCGGGTGGGAGAGCTGAACCCACAGCCGTTGAGGACCCGTATTGTAGGTGCGACCATGCTTGCTGGTGAGCGGTGGCTGCCCCTACAGCTGGGATTGAGGTGGCTCACAGCAAGGTGCAGGAGTTTCTGAGGAAGTAGGCATGATGCTTGCAGTCCCCAAGGTCAGCCTGAGTGGCGTCCATTGCATTTCGCTGGTCGAGCCACCCACGTCCATGGCCGTTCCCTGCATCTGAGAGTCCAACAATGAAGAAGGGTTTCACCCTCGTAGAGCTCATGATCGTTGTCGCGATCATCGGCATCCTCGCGGCGATCGCAATCCCCAATTTCGTGGCGATGCAGTACCGCGCCAAGCGTGCTGAGGTGCCAGGCAACGTCGATGGCATCAAGACCGCCGAGCTGGCCTATGACGCGGCCTTCGACACGTACCTCAACGTCTCGACCTTCCATCCCATGACGTCGGTGAAGAAGAAGTCCCACGTGTGGACCTTGGGCACCAACTTCGACACCCTCGGCTGGGCGCCCGACGGCAACGTCCGTGGCATGTACAAGGTCGAATCGACCAGCTCCACAGACTTCCTCGTCACCGGTGTCTGCGACGTGGACGGTGATGGCCGCAACGCCACCTACACCTCCAAGA